>JBOFSC010000423.1:0-6605 GCA_051651345.1 Enterobacteriaceae bacterium | reverse complement strand
ATATTCACTTACACCATATTGATTAAGAAACGATTTGTGATTACGGACCCAATCCTCCATGCATCTGGAGGAAGTGGCTTGCGCGTTGAGAGCAGAAAAACATAAAAGGCCCCCTGCTATTATTTTTATGAATGATTTTATATTGAAGATAGTCATTTTAATGTTTCCGATATTGCGTAATGGTTTAATACTACTGATGAGCCAGTAGCACCTTGTTGTTTACAGCAATTACACAATAAAGCAATTTTTTTCAAAAATCAGAAACAAAAAGTAAGATATCAATACAATATGTAATTTTGAATTAATCCAGGCTGAGTCGCAATGCCGCCGCAATCGCCCAGGGTGCCAGCATCAGAGCCGCGACTAACATGGCCCCCAACAGGGCCAGAAAACCCCCGATCTCCTGCTGTTGTGCCGCCGCATCCATGGCGGCGCTGGCAAAGATTAGCAGGGGGATATAGAGAGGCAGTACCAGCAGGCTTAATAGTACGCCACCCTGTTTTAACGCCACGGTCAGTGCCGCACCGATGGCACCAATCAGACTGAGGGTGGGGGTGCCCAGCAGCAGAGTCAGTGCCGCCGCTTTCCAGGTTGCCATATCGAGGGAGAGCAACAGGGCAGATAACGGCGAGAGCAGTAATAACGGCAATCCGGTCACTATCCAGTGGGCGCAGACTTTCGCCAGCACCAGCACAGGTAAGGGAGTGGGCAGCAACAGCAACTGCTCCAGGGTACCATCCGTAAAGTCGTCACGAAACAGACGCTCCAGCGCCAGCAGGCTGGCCAGCAGAGCGGAGACCCACAGTACGCCGGGGGCAATACGCGCCAGCAGTTGAGGCTCCGGGCCCATGCTCAGGGGAAACAGGGTGATGACCACCAGGAAAAACCACAGCGGGTTGAGGATTTCAGCCCGCTTGCGCCAGGCAATGCGTAGCTCTCTGCGAATCACGGTTATCAGCAGCATGGCGTTATTGGTGTCCCAGGTGAATATGCCGTAACAAATCTGACATGCTATCAATAGGTTGATGCGAGGTGATAATCACCATTCCGCCAGCCTCACTGTGGCGGGCAAACAGTTGGCACAGATGGGTGATGCCGGTTTGATCAATTGCCGTCAGGGGTTCATCCAGGATCCATAAGGAAGCCCGGCTTAGCCATAAACGGGCCAGAGCGACCCGTCGCTGTTGTCCGGCGGAGAGCTGCGAGGCGGGCAGATCTTCATAGCCACTCAGTCCGGCATGGGCCAGGGCTGTATAGATCTGCTCCTCTTTTTGTTGCAATGATAAGGTGTTATCGCTGTAAAGTTGCAGGTTTTCGCTGGCGGTTAACACCCCTTTGGTGCCAGGCTGGTGCCCCAGATAGAGCAGGTTGTGCTGATAATCAGAGCGGCATCGGGTCAGAGGGGTTCCCTGCCAGCAGACTTTACCTTGCTGGGGTTGTGTCAGCCCGGCCAGAATACGTAACAGGCTGGTTTTACCGCTACCATTGCGGCCGCTGATCTGTACACACTCTCCCGGTGAAATGGTAAAGCTTAACTGCTCAAACAGGGTGCGCTCTCCGCGAACACAGCAAAGCGCCTGGGCCTGTAACATGGTTCCTGCCTTTTTAATCTCTATTTTTCCCATTAATGGGCGGGGAAATACGGTTTAATTCGCGGGATAATAGCATACTCTTTAGGCGCAGATCGTTATCATGGTCATCTTTGAACGAGGCATTTCTGACGCTTATCTACCCAAAAAGAGGAACGGTGCTATGCTGAAGCGGCTTAAGGTACTTATTATTACTCTGTTTATTAGCGGGACACTGCTGAGTATGGTTCAGGCACAAGAGAAGGTACAAGAAAAAATAGTTATCGCCCATCGCGGGGCCAGTGGTTATCTGCCAGAGCACACCTTGCCAGCTAAATCGATGGCTTATGCGCAAGGAGCAGATTATCTGGAGCAGGATCTGGTGATGACCAAAGACAATGCGCTGGTGGTGTTGCACGATCATTTTCTGGATAGAGTGACCGATGTGGCCAGCCGCTTCCCTGGCAGAGCCCGAGCGGATGGTCGTTACTATGCTATCGATTTTACCCTGGCGGAAATCAAATCTCTGCGTTTTACCGAAGGCTTCGATCTGAAAGATGGCAAACAGGTGCAGACTTATCCGGGTCGTTTCCCCATGTGGAAATCGGATTTTCGTATTCACACCTTTGCAGAAGAGATCGAAATGATTCAGGGGCTGAATCACTCCACTGGTAAGCAGGTTGGTCTCTATCCGGAGATAAAGGCACCGTGGTTGCATCGCCAGGAAGGGAAAGATATCAGTCGGGCGGTGCTTGAGGTCCTGAAACAGTATGGTTATCGCCATAAAACCGATAAAGTTTACCTGCAGTGTTTTGACCCTAATGAGTTACAACGTATTCGTACGGAATTGATGCCCGCCATGGGAATCGATTTACCGTTAATCCAGCTGATTGCTTACACTGACTGGCATGAGACTTACGAGCAGGCAGCGGATGGCAGTTGGCGTAACTACAATTATGACTGGATGATGCAGCCGGGAGCGATGGTAAAGATTGCCCGCTATGCCGATGGTATCGGGCCGGATTACCATATGCTGATCAAGAGTGAGGATAAGACAAAGCCGCTGGTTTTCAGCCCCATGGTGCAGGAAGCGCATGCACAAAATTTGCTGGTGCATCCCTATACCGCACGTAAAGACAGCCTGCCGCCTTATGCCGCCAATATTGATGAGTTGTACGGACTGCTCTATCACAAACTGGGTGTGGATGGGCTGTTTACCGATTTTCCTGATTTAGCTGTGAAGTTTTTGCAACAGCAGCGTGCTGGGAAAAAATAGGTGTGCTCCTCCCCCTGGCAGGGGAGGGAGCTGAAATCCCCTCTACCGCACGCGGGGAGGGGAAGCTTATTTTACAAAAAGATCCCACGCAGATAGTGAGCGACTGCTTCGTCTGCGTTGTTGCCGATCACTTCCAGATCCGGCAGGGCTTCCTTAAGCGCGGGGTTGGCGTTACCCATCAGGCAGCCTTTACCCACCATGGCGAGCATCTCTTTATCATTCATGCCATCCCCAAACGCGATACAGTGATCCATGGTCTGGCCGAGCAACCCCACCACTTCCTGTAACGCCTCGCCTTTGGATACCCCTCCGGCGACCACTTCCAGACAGGTGGGCAGAGAGAAGCTGGTATTGACCCGCTTATCCCAACGTTGTTCTATTTGTTGTTGTAACTCCTGCAACAACTCATGTTTATCACTGGTAAAAAAGACCTTGGCGACGCCTTCTGTGGGGGCGGTTTCGGGTTGGTATAACTGGTAGTTGAATACAGACTCCTGAAAAAAAGCCTCTTCTTCCGGGCACTCGCGGGCCGCGAACCAATCATCATTACGATAGATATGGGTCGTGATATCAGGATGGCTAAAACGGATCTCCGCCAGTTCGTAAGCGATTTCCGGTGCCAGGTTATGACAGAAAATTAACTCGCCCTGAGTATTGTGCACCCTGGCACCGTTGGAGGTGATCATAAAGGCATCAATATCCAGGCCATCGCGGATCTGAGCCACATCTACATGATGCCGCCCTGTGGCAAAAACAAAGTGGATGCCCCGGCCGGTCAGCAGTTGCAAAGTTTTCTTGCTGAAAGGTGAGAGGGTGTGATCGGGTGACAATAAGGTTCCGTCTAAATCTGAAGCTACAACATGATACATAAAAAACTCACTTCTCTTTTTTATTAACTATTAAATGTGGCAGGCATCAGGGAGGAGAGCCCCCTGTTGCGCGGAAAAAACGCAAGATGGTGTGTAACGCCTCTGCCCTCGGGGCATCCTTCTCATTGAGCACTTCATGGCGGGCGTGGCGGATGATATAGGGCTGATTACCATAGCAAGGATGACCTGCGGCAGACATCGCCTGACAAAAGTGGTGGTGAGATCGATTGTCTACAATTTTATCCTTTTCTCCCTGAATTACCAGCACGGGCGTATCGATAGCGGGGGCGGCGGCGATCATCGCCTCGCCAGCCCATATCGCCTGTTCCAGCCAGCGGTACGATGGGCCGCCAATACGCAGGCCAGGATTATCCTGTAACAGTCTGGCATCCCAGACAAAACGAACCCGGCTGCTCGTCAGCGGGTTCAGGGGAAAGGGTAGCTGCCGCCAGACACCGGTACTAAAAACATAGCCATCATAACGGCGCGGACTGCTGCGCGCCAGATGCAGGCAACTGTCCACCCAGCGTCTGGCAATGGGGAAGCGAATACCGCTCATGGGCGCTATCAGTGCTGCGGCTGTTACCGAAACACGGTGACGCGCCAGCAGCAGCGCCAGTATTGTGCTGCCCATGGAGTGGGCGATAGAATAAACTTGCTCATAGCCCTGAGTTTCGACACAGAGTTGCCAGAAGGTCTGCAGATCATCGATATAATCGCTGAAATTAACCACATGGCCCCGTTCCGGGTCTGACAACATGCGCCCGGATAACCCCTGACCCCGGTGATCCATCATCAGCACATCGTAGCCGCAATGAAACAGGTCATATAGCAGCTCCTGATATTTCAGATAGCCCTCTGTGCGTCCGCCGATGACCACGATCGCCTGACGATGCCCTGGTTGTGTCAGTTTGACATAACGTATGGGTACGGCATCGACACCGCTAAACTCACCCTCCTGGCGCCGCTGCCAGAAATGGTGTACGGGACCACGCATAAAACCGTGGTATTTCTTTTCCCGTAGCAACCACTCCTTTTTGTCATCATTCATTGCACAGATTACCCAATCATGGAGGCCAGTCTATAGTATGGTTATTTTATACTCAAAGAGGAGATAAAAAATAGCCCTGCCAGCAAACTCAGGCAGGGCTCATGTTGACTTAAAGAGGGATACAGCGGGCGCCCACCTGTTGAAAAGCTTTGGTGACATCGGCAACAGTATAACCCAGATTGTCCGCAGCATGCTGAACACCACACACCGCACTGTTTAAATTTTCTTCCGGTTGCCAGTAAATAGCGTTGGCATAGGTGAAAACTTCAAATGATTTACGGGTATTCCAGCCAGGGGTGGTACTCAGCAGGTAGAAGGCCTTGTTATAGATGCCACTGCTAAGGTGTACATCGATCGCTTTATGATATTTTTTGAAATACTGCTGATACTTCTCGACCGTGTCGATGGAACGTCCATCAGCTGGCGGGTTTTTCATGTCGCGCAGGAACAACAGCGGGGATTTAACAATATCGGCACCCACAAGGAAATCGTTGTGGCCTGTGGCATAATATTTAACGGCTTCACCGGCCATATCGGAATAGGCCTCATTGATCCCACCTGACTGCTCATCATAGATCAGCCCGGAGTGATAATTGGTAAAACCGTGGGCCAGTTCGTGTCCCATCACATCCATCGCAGAGAGTGGATAGAAGTGCTCTTGACCATCCCCCAGAGCCAGGAATCCATCAATCCAGAAGGCGTTTTCCATCTGCCTGGCGTAATGCACCTGAATGATCGGTTTCTGTGGCTGTGAACGGGTTTTAAACCAGTCATCATACATTCTTTCCACTTTTTCACTGGTGTAGGAGGCATCATTCAGTGGGGAATAGCCGCCATTGACCTCCTGGGAAGGGTCCTCACTATTGGGGCAGGTAAACTGATAGATATTGCGGATAAACGGGGTGAAAGTGTCCATTCTTCCCTCCTGGTGAGCATCGACAATAGACGCAAACTCATTGGATAACATGCAGGTAGTATCGCTGACTTTAGTCACCGTAAGCGGGACTAATCCTTGATCTTTGCCGTAATAACGCTTGCCCGTTTTGACATTACCACCGGGTCCATAAGCCGCAATCTGTGATAATTTTCCATCAGTTACACTGAAACCCATCTGACCGGTCAAAGCAGAAGCACCAGCTGTGCTGTCATTAAAGGCGGGGCGATGGTTTTGGACCAGAGATTCTAATTCATCCCACTGTTTTAGCACCTCTCCGCTCTGTGCATCCATGATAAAACCGGGGCGGTGTAAAACAGGCGTCGCCTGAATAAAGGAGACCAAATACATCAATTTGGCGCTATTGTTCTGATCCAGCCTGACATAGAGTTTGGCCGACTCCATGGAAGTATTGTCTGCATGCACCAGTGATTTGGCCCGCTGCAATATCTGCTCAGGCGACCATGCAGGGGTGATATCGGAGAGATCCTGATCGATATTAGCAATATAGTGACCGACAAAACGCGTTGCCAGGTTGTCCTGGCGAGCAATACTCTCATTCCAAACCGGAACACCTTTATAAAATTGCTGATAACGTATTAATATCCGTCCGTTTGGCAAGGTGATCTGGTTTTTAACTTTCATCCCAGTCAGCGCCTGAGGCGACAGTGTCCGTGCAGTACTCTGCACCGGCAGGCTCTGCTGCTGCGACATATCTATTTTTTCTGCAGACCAGGCAAAAGTGGTCACGGAGAGTAGTAAGGGAGGCAGTAGCAAGGAAGATAGCTGTAACTGGGGATAGTAGCAAGGGATCATATGTAGGTACTTAAGCTCATAACACATTGATGTACCTTTAATTCATTACAGGGTAAATACTAAGACCTAACGATAGCAACATACTTTTCTG
>JBOFSC010000422.1:0-4689 GCA_051651345.1 Enterobacteriaceae bacterium | reverse complement strand
TGGATCAGTCGGCGGTTTCTGCGGTGAAAAAATGGCGCTTTGAACCCGGCAAGAGAGACGGTATCGCGAGCGAAATGTGGCACGAGATAGCCATTCGCTTTGTACTGAAAGACGCCAGTTAAAACCACATAGCAAACAGATGATCAATTTAGACAGGCAGAGAGTCGAACATGATGAATACAGAATTTGGTATTAATGCAATCTGGCAACAGGGTGATCCGGTGACTTATCTGGTTGCTTCCATTTTGCTGCTGATGTCCATCGTCAGTTGGATCATCATTATCAGCAAACTGATCCGCCTTTATCAGTTAAAGCGCAAAGCGAAACTGGCCGAGGCTTTTTGGCATGAGCGCGATTTCACTTCCGCCCTGAACTACCTGGGGGACGCGAAAAAATCGCCCTGGTATCGACTGGCGACTGAAGGCAATGAGGCGGTGCAGCATCATAAAAACAGCCAACAACAGCTGCATGATGAGTTGGATCTCTCCGATTGGGTCACCCGCACCTTACGTAATAAGCTGGATATTATTGCCGAGGAGATGACAGCGGGTTTACCGATACTCGCCTCTATCGGTGCAACTGCACCTTTTGTCGGTTTGTTTGGCACTGTCTGGGGTATTTATCACGCCATGATGGGGTTAAGCGCGGGGGGAATGGCTTCGATCGATAAAGTCGCTGGTCCTATCGGTGAAGCGCTGATTATGACCGCTTTCGGTCTGGCCGTCGCGATCCCTGCGGTGCTGGGCTATAACGCGCTGGTGCGCAGCAATAAGATTATTGACCATAAATTACGCTGTTTTGCCCATGACCTGCACGCTCTGTTTATGACAGGCGCCCGCGTACACGCAGCATAAGAGAGGATAGCTATGGCACACGATTTCTTGAGTTCGGATAGACAAGAGAGTTTGATGGCGGAAATCAATATGATCCCGCTGGTAGACATCATGTTGGTATTGCTGATTGCTTTTATTATTACTGCGCCAGTCATGCACCACGCTTTTAATCTGCAATTGCCTCAGGAGAGCAGCCAGGTGCAACAGTTGGAACCTGAATCTTTACAACTGGCTATTCAACAAGATGGTAGCTACCGCTGGGGAGACGATAAGATATCAGAGGAAGAGTTGGTCGTCCGTTTGAATGACGCTGCGCTGAAAAAACCGAAGCCTGCGATTCATCTCAGTGCCGATAAAGAGACGCGCTATGAACTGATCATCCACCTGATGAGCCTGGCGCAGCAAGCCGATTTAACGGAAATCAGTTTTGTCACAGAGCCAAAATCTTAAATCCCTGTCGCTGAAATCCTCCTTTTAAATCACGCCATGCAACCCTGCCATGGCGTAGTCGTCCTGTCAGGGCTTAACCTGGCAGGGCAATCTTGACGATATTATCGCTCACCCCCACATAACTGAGCGTGGCCCGTTCAATCAGTTGCGGAGCCGTTAGCAGAAAATGGACTTTAACGCCTTCAGCCAACTGCTCAATATGTGAGACATCATGCAGATGGCCTATCTCCTGGTTATTCAGGGTAAATAGTACCTGACTTTGACACATCGTTATCACTCCTTATATTAAAGCTAATAAACGTTGCACGATGGCACGGATCTGTGCCGTACTCTCCGCAACCTGTCCATAGAGAGGTAACCCCGCCATATCGGCCTGTTTGACGGCGCTACTGAAGCGAATGATTCCCAGCAGTTCCCTCCCCTGCAGCGCCTGCTGCAGATAGTGCTCCTCTGCGGCGTCCTGCACTTTATTGGCGACGTACAGCACCCGACTAATACCGATATCTGCCGCCAGTTTTTCAATGGCACTCGCCGTTTGCAAACTGCGCTTACCTGGCTCCAGCACCACGATCAGTGCATCGGTGGCTTCAGCGGTAGCCCGCCCGAGATGTTCGATCCCTGCCTCCATATCCAGCACCAGGCTCTCATCGTTTTGCAGCAACAGATGTCGCAACAGACTGCGCACCAGTGCGTGCTCCGGACAGACACATCCACTGCCTCCCACTTCGATTGTGCCTAACTGCAACAGGGCCACACCGTGCTCACGCACGGCGAAGGTCTCAACAATATCATCCACCCGGGGATTTAACCGGAACAGACCGCCATAGCCCTCTTCGGCTCCGGTACGCTCACGGGCCAGGGATTTCATTTTTGCCAGAGGCTGTAGCTGGCGCAAACTCTCGGCAGAGAAGCCCAAAGCGGAAGCCAGATTGGCATCGGGGTCGGCATCGATAGCCAGCACACGCTGCCCCTGCTCAGTCAGAATGCGACACAGGGTACCTGCGAAAGTGGTCTTGCCCACGCCGCCCTTACCTGAGATGGCGATCTTCACAGCTCCCCCTGCTCATAACTCAGCCCCAATTGCTGCCGTTTTTGCTGAATAATGCGCCACAACTTATCCGCTGCTTTGTGTGGATCCCGTTCCGGCAGGAAATAACCATCGATCAATGTCTGACACTCTTCGGTCACAAAACGGGTGACCTGGGCGGAACCCATAATCTGCGGTGTAGTACCGAGATGGGTGGGAATACCTGAGGTGACGGCCCAGGCGGCGATGACCACGGCTTTTTCAGACATCGCTTCCGGTGCCGAGGCCACCAGGGGCAAATCACAGAGATCGACACCTAATTTATCCGCCAGCGCCTTACCCAGTGTCATTACCCGACTGTTATCGACGCAGGAGCCCATATGCAGCACCAGAGGTAATCCTTCCGGCAGTCCGGCTGCTTTACCCACAGCCTGTAGCGTGGCTTTCAGGGAATCCCCGGCATAACGCTCAACCGCCTGTGCGGTCATATAACCATGTTTTGCCAGCGCTCCGGCACCACATCCTGTGACCACCATCAGCACATTTCGCCGGGCCATCTCCTGCGCTATCGTGATGTAATTCTCATCCTGCCTGACCTGGGCATTGTTACAGCCACCAAACAGCAGCAACCCCTGGATATCGCCACGCGTAATGGCATCGATCAAAACTTGCAGCGGATCCTCTGCATCCACCGCCGCCAGTGCCGCGACCACAGCTTCAGCACTGAAACCCGCCATGGCCTGGGTTTTTGCTTCAGGCAGATGGATTTTTTGCGGATCGCGATGGCGGAAAGCCGCGATGGCCGTGGTAACTATCTTCTGTGCACACGCCGTGGCATTGTGCGGATCAAACTCGATATGCGTGGCACCGGGCATCCGGTTTTCCGCCATGGTGGTAATCACCCGGGTATGAAAACATTCACTGATCTTTGGCAGAGACGGCATGATGCACTGCACATCCAGTACCATGGCATCCAGTACCCCGGTCAGGATAGGCAGTTCCTGGGAGAGATAGTTCGATGCCAGAGGGATCCCATGGCGCATTAGCACCTCATTACCGGTACAACAGACACCGACAATATTAATCCCTTCTTCAGCCCCTGCCTCTATTGCCTGCTGCTGATAAGCCTGCGCCACTTCGCAGATAATTTCACTTAACAGCGGATTGTGACCGTTGAGGGCAATATTGACCGCCTGTCGGCGCAATGTCCCCAGGTTAGCCGCAGACTGTACCGGTACCGGCGTGCCAAACAGCACATCAGACAGCTCGGTCGCCAGCGCCATCCCATTAAGATCCGCCAGCGCCACAGTCATACCTCCGCTGAGCAGATTGGTGTAATCCGCATCACAGCCGATATGAGTACGCGCCAGGGTTTTAGCGATAACGGCATCAATATTATGGGGAATCAGTCCCCGTGCCCGCAGTTTCTCCAGACGTCGGCTGGGCAGCACAGTAGGCAGCCAGTGGGGATCCCGCTGTTCCTGACGTTGATAATCCTCCAGGGTCGCTGTCCCTACCGCCAGCGCTAACTCCTCGACACTCTTACCCTTCTGCGACACCCCCAATTTACCCGCGATAACCCTTAACTTATGTTCATCACGGATACGATAGGCAGGCAACTCCCCTCTACCCACCTGACACAGGGCCAGCGCAATATGGCGTCCATGCTCGGAGTGACTGGCGGCACCTGCAGCCATCATCCGCACCAGATTACGGGCGACGATGGTATCTGCCGTGGCCCCGCAAATACCGGCCTGAGGGCCCTCTCCAAACGGATCGATACGACAGGGTCCCTTCCAGCAAATACGGCAACAGACCCCCAGTGAGCCAAAACCACACTGCGGCTGCTGAGCCTGATAACGGTGCCAAACAGTGGCGATCTGCCGCTTATTGGCGACGGCAATCATCTCCTGCGCAGCCGGGTCCCGGGCCAGGCGTTTAATCTCCATGATGCGATTCCTTGTGTGACTGCAACAGTGCTGTGGCACTTGCCTGTTGGCGTTGTTGACACTGTTGCACCAGGTTTAGCCAGCGGATAGCCCGGGTTGGACAGGCCTCAATACAGGCGGTGCTGGTACTGTTTTGTTGTGCACGCCACTCTACGCAGAGATCACATTTCTGCGCCACCATACGCGGCGGGGAACTGTTCTGCTCTGAAATGGTCTGCAGGGAGATAACACCAAAGGGACAAGCCATCAGGCACAGTTTACAGGCGATACAGCGGCTTTCATCAATCACAGTGGTGTTGTCATGACGGTGACAAGCTCGGGTCGGACAGATGGCAACGCAGGGCGCATCGGCACACTGACGACACTGTAAAGGCACCGCCCTCTCACCGACAGAGACGACCGTCACCCGGGAAGGAAGGGAAAGTCCACT
>JBOFSC010000421.1:0-2289 GCA_051651345.1 Enterobacteriaceae bacterium | reverse complement strand
GGCGTAACATTGAGTTCATCAGCTGCCTTGCTGAACGAACCAAGCCGGGTTGCTGTTTCAAATGCCCGTAATGCATACAAAGGTGGCAATGACATCTTATATCTCATTGTGAGTTTTACTCACATTAAGCGCGAGTTTTATCCGTTTTTCAATACCTGACTGAAAGTAAATAATCTCGGGTAAGAAAAAGGCGTTATGAAAAGAGGGGAACATGGAAGAGATGCTCATTGGACGCGGGACAATACTCAGACAGTCAGATTTAATGATGTTACTCAGGGATATAGAGAAAGTGCCATCAGCCTCATGCTGGCAACTGGATAGTTTTCAGGATATCGCCTGCAGAATGGATGATCCTCAGTTTCCCTGCCTTTTCGGACGCCACGCATGGAAATCAGAAACTCTTCTGTTCGGGTTTATAAGTCAGAAAAACACCACGCATGACATGATTGCGGTAATGGATCTTTTTATCCAGCGGACAAAGTGTTTGCCGGTGGAAAAACGCTTGTACAGCCCATTGATACTTATTTTCGAACAGGATGGGCTATCTACTCTGGAAAAAGCCCACCAGTTTGCGTGGCAGCAGTTACAGGTGTTGCATGACTATGATATGCATCCCTGGCCTGAACATATCCCCATCTCTCCGGACAACAGTGCCTGGTCATTTTGTTTTGGTGGCACAGAACTCTTTATTAATATCAGTTGCCCCGGACATACCCGGCTCAGGAGCAGAAATTTGGGCAAACGAGTTGTGTTTGTTATTAACCCCAGGACTCATTTTGATATTCTTGCCAGCCATCATGATCCTAAAGGGATAAAAGTCAGAGAAAAAATCCGAACCCGTGTCTGCAATTACAATAACGGCTATGTTCCTGCCGAACTTGGATTTTACGGAGACGAAAATAGTCTCGAATGGAAACAGTATCAGTTGAGTGAACCCGGCGCAGCAAAGTTTTCACGCTGCCCGCTACATATCAGTAAGGAGAAAAAAGCATAATGAACCTGACGTTACTGGGCGCTTACATTCTTTCGGTCACGATGTTGTTACTGACCCCCGGGCCTGTTGTTGCTCTGATTACAGGAACGGCGGCTCGTTACGGATACCGTAACGCTTTCGCCACTGCGGCAGGCACTAATGGAGCTTCGCTGGTTCTCATTGCACTGGCAACACTGATGCTGAAGGGTGTTGTGTCACTTTCGCCGGAGTGGCTTAACCTGACAGCAATTGTCGGCTCACTCTACATCGGTTATATCGCACTTCATGGACTCTCATCTGTGTCCGGTGATGACAAACCCACGGTGACTATTTTACAGACCCCGCGTGGCGGTTTTATCAGGGGTTTTATGACAGGCATTGCTAATCCCAAAGATATCCTGTTTTTTGTCTCCTTCTTCCCACAGTTTATCGCTATCACCAGCGATTTCAGCACCAGTATTATGATCTTGTGTCTGACCTGGGTAATTTTTGATCTGGGCATACTTTCCCTTTATATACTGACGATAAAACGATGGATACCCTCCCGGCACAGCAGAATGATGGAACGTTTATCTTCCCTGTTTTTGCTCATTGTCGCACTGTTTGGAGTGATATATAACGTGCGTGAGTTGGTTGCCATGATATGAATTAAACCAGGCTGGAGGGGGGTGTCAGAAATAAAAGGATAAGCTCCCCTGTATTTAGAGGAGCAGATTAAACCCTGGATCCATTTTCAATTGGTGGGGTGGGTCAGTTTTCCATTGTTGGCGACATCTGCAGACCGGAAAATCGATTCGGGAACTGCTGGAAAACCGCCTGATGTTGCAGAGTTAAAGTCAGTTAACAAGGCCCACCATTCTCACACATCGTGCTCATGATCCAGGGATAGAAATAGCTAACGTTGGTATAGACATCAGGCCATGAGTCATTATGATAGCCAGGATACAACCCATGTCGTCCCTTGTTAAGCCCGATTAAAACAGGTGCTCCATGCCAGTACACAATAAAAGGGCCACCAGAATCTCCATCATGCGTTGTGACAGAAGAACCAAAATATCCTGCACAAAATTGTAAGTCAGGCGTTACGTTATACCCTGTAGTGCTACATTTCTGGTCTGATGCAATCGGTGCCGTCATTTTTTGTAGTTTTTCTGCCAGGACATTGGGCGTTATCATCCCAATATACGTAGGATCTTTAGGATCAACCAACTGATAACGATAGAAAAAATGACGTATTTTTAGAAAAAAGAGTGGAAAGTGTGCTGTGATCATGATCAAATGATCATTCGCCAAAACAACCAACACAACCACAGCAC
>JBOFSC010000420.1:0-1721 GCA_051651345.1 Enterobacteriaceae bacterium | reverse complement strand
CCATGTTACCTATGTATCCCCATATCCGGCCGGAGATTATCACCCTGGCCATCGGTTCCGGTGCTATTGGTTGTACGATTGTCACTGACTCCCTGTTCTGGCTGGTCAAACAGTACTGCGGTGCCACACTGAACGAAACTTTTAAATATTATACGACGGCCACCTTTATCGCCTCGCTGATTGCGCTGGCGGGCACGTTCCTCCTTTCTTACTTGGTTTAGCCTGAAAGAGACATTCTATGAACACACAACAAATTCAACAATTAATTAGCGACTATCCTCTGGTCAATGCATTGATGGAGCTGCAGGAAGTGAGTTGGTTTAATCCGGCCAGCACCACCCTGGAAGAGGGCCTGCCTTATGTGGGATTGACCGAGCGGGATGTGCAGGATGCGGAGCGTCGTCTGCAGCGTTTTGCCCCCTATCTCTGCACCGTGTTTGCCGAAACCCGTGCCAGTGGCGGTATTATCGAATCCGAGTTAATGGAAATCGCCACCCTGCGTGACACCCTGCGTCAGCGCTATGATGCGGCTCTTGAGGGGCGGCTGTGGTTAAAGATGGACAGTCATCTGCCCATTTCCGGCTCCATTAAAGCGCGTGGCGGTATTTATGAAGTGTTGACCCATGCGGAAAAACTGGCGATTCAGGCCGGGCGTCTGACAGAGCAGGATGATTACAGCAAGCTGGCCTCCGATGAGTTCCGCCAGTTTTTCAGCCAGTACAGTATTGCGGTGGGCTCGACGGGCAATCTGGGCATGTCCATCGGTATTATGAGCGCGAAATTAGGCTTTCATGTCAGCGTCCATATGTCAGCAGATGCCCGTGAGTGGAAGAAAGCGAAGCTGCGCTCCCATGGGGTCAATGTGGTGGAGTATGAGCAGGATTATGGTGTGGCGGTGGCTCAGGGGCGTAAGGCGGCAGAGTCTGACCCTAACTGTTTCTTTATCGATGATGAAAACTCACATACGCTGTTTTTGGGGTACGCTGTGGCGGGCAGTCGTCTGCGTCAGCAGTTTACTCAGCAGGGGATTATCGTCGATCAGGAGCACCCTCTGTTTGTCTATCTGCCTTGTGGGGTAGGTGGCGGACCTGGTGGTGTGGCCTTTGGTCTGAAGCTGGCCTTTGGGGATCATGTCCACTGCATCTTTGCCGAACCCACACACTCCCCCTGTATGTTACTGGGCGTCTATACCGGTCTGCATGATGAAATCGCAGTACAGGATCTGGGCATCGATAATGTTACTGCGGCGGATGGTCTGGCTGTGGGACGGGCTTCTGGTTTTGTGGGTCGGGCGATGGAGCGGTTGCTGGATGGCTATTACACCATCAGCGATCCTGAAATGTATCGTCTGTTAGGCCTGCTGGATCGCGATGAGCATATTCGCCTGGAGCCCTCCGCGCTGGCAGGTATGGTCGGGCCTGCCCGGGTAGAAAAAGCCCAGGAGTATCTGAACCGGCATCAGCTCGGTGAACAGCAGATGCGCAATGCAACACATCTGGTATGGGCCACGGGCGGGGGTATGGTGCCGCAGCAAGAGATGGAAAAATATCTTCTGTTGGCGCAGGAAAACGTGAAATAATATTTTTATCCCTGTCATATTAAACGCTCATATGTAGGTACTTAAGCTCATAACACATTGATGTACCTTTAATTCATTACAGGGTAAATACTAAGACCTAACGATAGCAACATACTTTTCTGATCTCGCCTGGGATGAGCTC
>JBOFSC010000419.1:0-4766 GCA_051651345.1 Enterobacteriaceae bacterium | reverse complement strand
TCTCCCATGCGGGTGGGAAAGCTACTCGTTGTCACCTGATGCTGACGCAAATAGTCACTCAATGCATTCAGATCTTTGCGGATGTTTTCCGGCACAATAGAGAGGGTGCTGCCCAGTTTCATCGGCAGATAGATATCGTTTACCGATACATCAAAGCTAAAGCTGGTGTATTGGGCGAACACATCCTCATGGCCCACCTGAAAGAAATCGGCGTGCCAAACCAGATAATTATTGAGGGAGAGATGGGTGATAGGCGAACCTTTTGGATTGCCCGTGGTGCCTGAGGTGTAAATAATATAAGCCGTATCCTCTGGCTGTGCCTGCGGGTCACAGAGTAGTTCACCCTCAGAGACCTGTCCATGCCCCGGTAGCACCAGCAAGCGGATGCTGTCATTATCCTGCATCAGTTGCGCTACCTTCTCCGACTGCTGAGCCAGTTCGTGGTCCGCCACCATCAGCGCATTCACCCCACAATCCTGCATAATGAAACGCAACCGCTCCAGAGGGGTCTCGTAGAGCATGGGCACGATAGCAATACCTGCCTGATGGCAAGCCAGTATCATGGCCATACGCTCAATACAGGGTTGCGCCAGAATCGCGACCTTGTCGCCCCGGGTTAAGTGATGCTGTAACAACACGCCTGTATAGTGAGTCACCACCCGATGTAAGCGGGCATAGGTCATCTTTTCCTGCTGATACAGCAAGGCGATTTTATCTGGCACCGTGCACACATGATGCAGATAGTCGGCATAATAGGTTCTGCTCCTGTCCAGGGGATAGAAGCTGCGATTAAACTCCTGCAAAAGTTGTCTGCGCGCATCATCACCCAGGATATCTATCTGACTGACAGAGATATCACTATCGTGGGCAATCGCCTGACAGATTCTCACCAGGGAGGCCATCATTCGCTCGATGGTCGATGCTTTAAACAGCCCCTTGCGATAGCTAAACAGCACGCGGGTGGCTTCGCTGTTGTGCTCGATAGTCAGATTGAGGTCAAAGCGTGCCGGCGCCTCCTGCTCTGCCATCGGCACCCGGGAAAATTCCCCCAGGGCGGCGGGCAGTTCCAGATAGTTATAGATCACATCAAACAGCGGGTTGCGTCCGTTACTGCTGCTCAGTCCCAGATCCGCGATCAGGCTCTCCAGCGGATAACTCTGGTTATCCAGCACATCCAGCAAATCCTGCTGTTTGTCACGGATAAATTGCTGCAATGATTGCTGCGAATCCATCGGCGTCAGAACCGGCACGGTATTGACAAACATCCCGATCAAATCGTGCAATTCACTCTGCTCACGTCCTCCGGTGGTATAACCGAGGATGATATTTTTCTGGCCGCTGTAGCGGTAGCAGAGAATAGAACAGGCGCTCATAAACAGGGTATTGAGAGAGACTCCAAGGCGGCGGGTACAGGCATTCAAGGCTGTCACCAGCTCGGCATCCAGGGTTTGCTCGGTTACCGCACCTCGCGGATCCTGGGTCTGCTGACGGGGAAAATCGAGGGGCAACGCAAGAGGTTCAATCTCCGTGTCGGCAAAACGTTGCCGCCAGTAACTCTGCTGGCGCTGCAGTTGCTGCACTCCCCCCTCTTCCCGCTGCCAGATAGCAAAATCGGTATAATCAATGGCCAGAGGAGGCAGGCTGTGTTGATGATAGAGCTGATACAGATCCTGTAATAACGGTGTAAAGGAGCCCCCATCAAAAATAATATGGTGCAGATCGAAAAACAGGTAGTGCAGCTGGCTGTGTACCTTCACCAGCTTAACCCGGAACAGCAGATCATTTTCCAGATCGAAACTGTGAATAAATTGCTTAAACAGTTGGCCGATTTCCGCAGCCGAGCAGTGCTCCAGATTCTTTTCCAGAGAGGCCGCCGGGCGGATAAACTGCATAATCTGCCCTTCATGCAGGCGATAACCGGAACGCAAGGGAGTATGGCGCTCAAGCAGGGCATCAATAGCCCGGCCCAGTTCCGCCTTTTTCAACTCTCCGCTGATTTTCAGGCAGAGGGGCGTATTGTACAGCGTCGAGGTTTTATCCACCTGCTGAGTGATATACATGCGCTCCTGAGCCCTGGACAGGGGGTAGAGAGGGCGTTCAGGATGGCGCGTAATCCGGCTCTGCTGCTCAGCGGCGGGCAGGGTTGCCAGTTGCCTTGGGGTCCTGCACTGAAACACGTCGTTGATGCTGACCTGCAAACAGTTTTGCAATGCAGCCACCAGGCGGATAGTTTTCAGGGAGTTACCACCAAGCAGGAAAAAGTCGTCATCGATGCCGATCTGCTCTATCTGCAAAATAGCAGCAAAATCCGCACAGATTTTCTGCTCCAGAGGGGTAACGGGCGCAATATAACAGCGGGTGAGTAGCGAGCGATCCGGCTCAGGCAGCGCTCTGCGATCAATTTTGCCACTGACCGTGTGCGGCATCTGCGCCATCCAGATAAAGAGCTCAGGAATCATATAGTCCGGCAGGCGCTCTGCCAACCAGGCTTTAAGTTGCGCGGGTTCAATCTGCGCCGTCGCCTCATACCAGGCGCACAGATATTTACTGCTGTTATCCTCCAGCGCCTGCACCAGGGCGGCAGTGATAGCCGGGTGCTGACTCAGATGCAGTTCAATCTCGGCCAGTTCGATGCGAAAGCCGCGAATTTTTACCTGAAAATCTTTCCGTCCTAAATAGAACAACTCACCGGTATCGGTCCAGCAGACCCGGTCACCGGTTTTATAAAGCCGGGTGTAGTGCCTGTTATCGTGCCCGGCTGCCTGGGGATCCGCAGAGAGTGGCTCAGGTTGTTCGAAAGGATTGGCGACAAAACAGGTCTGATTTAATTCCGGACGATAGAGATAACCAGGGCTCAGGGCATAGCCGGATACACACCACTCACCGGCTACGCCGATGGGAACGGGTTGCAGATTGTCATCCAGGACATAACTGCGGGTATTGTAAATGGGTTTGCCAATGGTAATCTGCTTACAGTCTGTCTCGACCTGCCCTACCGCCACCGAAACCGTACACTCCGTGGGGCCGCAAAAATTCTCCAGGCGCATCTGCGGATTGGCACAGGTTTTATTCAGCGCTTCGCCGCCAACAACCATACAGCGAAAACAGGCAGGCATCTGATCCATCAGCAGTTCACCCATGCGGGTAGGGAAAGTCCCCACCGTCGCCTGATGCTCGCCGATATAGGCGAGTAATGCCTCCAGATCACGGCGAATCTCTTCCGGCACAATACTCATAGTACAGCCCGCCTTAAGAGGTGCCAAAAGATCGTTTATGGAACCATCAAAAGTGAAGCTCACAAACTGTACACAGGTGTCCTGGGGGGTAATTTGAATATAATCCAGATACCAGGTGAGAAAGTTATTCAGGGCAAAGTGGCTAATGGGCACGCCCTTGGGATTACCTGTGGTACCGGAGGTATAAATCACATAAGCGATATCCTCCGGCTCTGGCCTGAGAGCCGCCAGTTCGGGCTCATTCAGACATTGACTGAAAGGCGGCATCGGCAACAGCGCGCAATCGGGCAGTTGTGCCATCAGGTCATCGAAACGCGTTTGCTGTTGCTGGTACTCCTGCTCTGGCACCAGCAGGGCCTTGATCTGACAATCGCCGATAATAAAACGTATCCGCTCGGACGGTATTTCACTTAACAGAGGCACATAGCTGCTGGCCGTCATATGGCAGGCCAGAATCATGGCAATCCGCTCAATGCCAGGTGCGGCCAGAATCGCAATATAACCCCCTGCCGCGCCCCTTGCCATAATCTGTCGGCCATAATGACTGGCGATAGCGTGCAGCTCGCTAAAGGTCACTTCACAGTCCTGATAGCGTAAAGCCCGGCGCTGACCCTCATTGTGTACCACAGAGAGATAGTCATCAAAATAAGTGCGCGAGTGGTCGTAGTCATATTGAGTCTGATTGAAATCAACCAGTATCTGCTGTTGCTGTGCGGCTGTCAGCAGGGAAACGGTGCCAAGGGCCTGGGTGATATCAGTGACCATCGCCTGACATAACAGGGTGTAAGCCGCAGCGATACGCTGCATCATCGCCCTGTCCAGATGTGAACTGGCATAATCCATCTCTATCAGGATAGAGCCATTATCAACCCGGGCGGTGAATTGAATAAAAGGCAAATAGTCTGTCTGCGGGGCTATGGCACATATCGGAGAAGTCACAAACTCAAAGCTGACATCAAACAGAGGATGCACCCCGACCTGCCGGGCAAACGCCAGTTGCCGGGCCAGTAACGGCCACACCTGATCCGGCCAGGGAGTGCTACTGGCATAGTGCTGCTCGGTTTGCTGCACCAGACTGAGCAGGCTCTGCTCTCTGTTTAGCGACAACAGCAGTGGCGCATACTGTGGCGCGGCTTGCGGCCCAGGGCGCTCGATGCAACCTGTAACACTGTTGCCTTGTTGGGTAAAGCGAAACCAGACTCCGGCATAAGCGGCCAGCAACAGCCCAGGTAAAGCACTGCCAGTGGCTGCAGTCAGCGCAGTCAGTGCAGTTGTTAATTCGTTGGTCAACCTGAACTGATAGTGGTCACGTGCAATATTGCCGGCACTATTGCGATTCAGGGAGAAAGGAAGATTAAGCCGTTCCAGCTCGAGACGTGCAAGCTGCTGGCTCAGTTTATCAAAGCGATTTTTATCAATGCCATATTGATTAAAATAAGCGTCATCTACTTGTTGCTGATGATTGGAAACATCCATAGAACTGATTGCCACACATATGATTTAACGAAACACAGAACAGACTTTCACTTT
>JBOFSC010000418.1:0-2238 GCA_051651345.1 Enterobacteriaceae bacterium | reverse complement strand
CTAAAATCATCCCCTGGTCACTTTTGATTTCGCCACTCATCAGGCGGAACAACTGCTGGCGCAAGCTGGGCATCTCACCCGACAGCTCATCGAGCACTTCAAAAGGAATTTCGCACACCATCGCGGTTTCCAGCGCCTGAGCAAAACTGGGGTGGATCAGACTGCTGATAGCATCGAAGCCGACCAGATCCCCAGCCAGATGAAAGGCGGTGATCTGCTCATCCCCCTGTTCAGTGATGGTATAGCTTTTAATGGAGCCGGAGCGGATCGCGTACAGCGACTTGAGCTCATCACCGGCTTTAAACAGGGTTTGCCCTTTCTGGATAGGCTTTTTGCGCTCGATGATATTATCCAGGGTGCACAATTCATCATTATTCAGGGTGAACGGAATGCATAACTGGCTAATGCTACAGTTTTGACAATGAATCGTGCAGACCCCAGACTGGGGAGATTGATGCGTTGTACTCTTCTCTGAGATCATGATCCTGCCTCGATGATATCTGGTGATATTTTTTGATTTTTATCAATTTTAACATTAAACGCCAGGAAGTAGTATGCCTGACCCGCAAAACTGGGCCCTACTGTAACCACTTAATGTGCAGGACTTGACGGCATTCACACTCTTCAGGCTCAGAAGGCAGTGCGCTGAATTTTGTGATAAACATCACAAAACTCGGACGTAAATTAATGGATAGCCGAGGCAACCATTGCATTCATAAGTGACTACGCTAGATTTACTGATTGATCTGAAGAGGGGGAAATGATGCTATCTCAAGGGACAAAATATGTGGCCCTGGCTGCTATGGCATATTTGCTTGCAGGCTGTGCCAGAACACCGGATTCCACCACAATGCGCGGCAATTATCATACGGTTCCTGTGTCGTTTGACAAACCGGCTTCGGTTCCTTCGTATGCCTATGAGGGCTATATCCGTCCCGCTTCGGAAAAATATGGTATTGATGAAAATCTGATCCGCTCCATTATTGAAGTGGAGTCCGGTTTTAATCCTAAAGCGGTCAGTAAATCCAATGCCATTGGTCTGATGCAGATTAAGTCGGACAGCTCCGGTAAGGATGTGTTTCGTCTCCAGGGCAGAGAAGGTACCCCGACCACCCGAGAGTTAATGGATCCGGCACGTAATATTGAGATTGGTACAGCCTATCTTAATATATTAAAAAATTAGCATCTTGAAGGTATCAAACATCCTAAAACCATGCACTATGCGATGATTGTGGCTTATGTCAATGGGGCAGGCGCTCTGCTGCGAACTTTTGCTAAAGAGCGACAGGAGGCCATCGATAAAATCAATAAACTGACACCCCGGGAGTTTTATCTTCATGTCAAATATAAACATCCCGCCGAGCAGGCTCCTCGCTATCTGGATAAAGTCACTCTGGCCTACAGTGCGGTAAATAACCAGAACACACAAGCAATGCAGGGTTATAATAAGGAAGCTATTTAACAATGCTGTAATAATAACTTCATTAATATGGTGTCCTTAATTTAATTAAACTTTATTATCGTGACGAAAAATGAGTTCGTCACGATAACTATTACAAACGGATTAATGGAAATTATCCTTATCATTAATTCAGGGTAATGTATTTAATGTTATTTATATTTTTATCATCTTGTTGATCTGTAATGAAAATTATATCTTTAAGAGTGTGATTCTATTGGGGTTTTTAATATACTCAACAAAACAGCACCGGGTGACTTAGCCTGAATTTAACAAATACATATGCAATTATAATCACCATTGTTACTTAACTCGTGATTGTTATCACAATCCATTACACGACGGCAAAATATAGTGCTTTAACCACTAAGCTAATAGTGCTATTATCCATCCCGTAGTCAAGAGAACTACGCAGTGAAAAGTTTTTGAGGTGAGCAAAATGATAGATAAAGAATTAGACAACTGGAAAGATTTCATCGAGTGGGCACTGCGCAAGCAATCACTGACGGCATAATCAGTTTGTACTTTAAATAGTGTTTTACTGTATTACATAGATGTTGCATGAATATCCCCTCTCCCGCGTGCGGAAGAGGGACAGCGCGAAGCGCAGGGAGAGGGGGAGTACTGAAGCTGATATAACGGCATTATACGTAGGATCTTTAGGATCAACCAACTGATAACGATAGAAAAAATGACGTATTTTTAGAAAAAAGAGTGGAAAGTGTGCTGTGATCATGATCAAATGATCATTCGCCAAAACAACCAACACAACCACAGCA
>JBOFSC010000417.1:0-3286 GCA_051651345.1 Enterobacteriaceae bacterium | reverse complement strand
CGAGCTCATCCCAGGCGAGATCAGAAAAGTATGTTGCTATCGTTAGGTCTTAGTATTTACCCTGTAATGAATTAAAGGTACATCAATGTGTTATGAGCTTAAGTACCTACATATGTATGCTGGATATTACCGCTTCTCTCTATCGTAACGGTAAGGTGACGGTACAGGAGAGCGCCCTGTCTCTGCCCATTATGCAGCGCTTGCGCCTACGTCTGCAGAGCCTGTATGCCAATGATGGCAGCCGACGCACTATTAGCAGTGCCACCTGGCAGGTGCCGGGTAATCTGCTTTATGTGTGGGGTAACTATGAGACCGGTGCCCAAGGGGATACGCTTAATTACTGGACGCGTAAAAGCTATACCCTGGGGGGCAGTATCTATATGGGTAATATTATTCCCCGTACCGGCTCCCTCTCCTTTAGCTATGAGAAGAGCCTGGATAACGACAGAACCCGCACCCTGCGCACGGACTACAACCAGAGCCTGTACTCCGGCCGCTGGGGCTCACTGAATATGAATGCAGGCTTTAACAGCACCTCCAGCCAGGGGGGAGATAAAAATAATGAGAAGTTTATTAACCTGACCTTCTATCTGCCGCTGCGGGCGAACTTTAATGTCGGTTACTCCCGCGATGACTATGGCAGCAATCTGGATTTTGGCGCCGATATGAGCCTGGATGGCACTATCACCTCTCTGGGCGGCACCGTGACCCGCAACCAGCCCAATAAAGGCGATACCCGCACCACCTATAATGGCTATGTCAGTTATGATGGCCGTTATGGTACCGGGAGTATGTCCACTCAGGGCTCCAGCGACAGCAAGAGTTACAGTCTGCTTAATCAGAGTACTTTAGGTTGGAATACCCAGGGAGTAGCGCTGGGTAAAGGGGGCAGTAACAGTGCGATTATGATTCAGCTTCCCTCCGATATGCCAAAGGATCAGATGGAAGCCCGCGTGGGTAACGCCTCCTATCCGTTAAGTGGCGGTCGCAACCTGATTACGGTATCACCGTTTAATACCTATCCCATCTCCATCTATGATAGTGGCGAAACCGATGAGAGTTATAACATTGATAGCGAAGTGAATGAATACACCCTCTATCCCGGTAACGTGGTGAAACTGACCCCGGAAGTGCAGAAGATGGTGACTGTATTTGGCCGTCTGACCACACCGGAAGGGGAAGCCATTAAACATGCCAAGGTCAGTAACCATATCGGTTACACCAACAGTGATGAAGAGGGTAACTTCTCTATCGACGTCAGCCGGACCACGCCGCAGTTGATCGTTGAGGCCGATGATTCCAGCGTATTCGATATCAACTTTAACTTAAAACCGCGCCATAAGGGTGCCATCTGGGTCGGCGATCTGATCCTGAAAGAGAGAACCCTTAACTACGATCTGCCCGATACCGATGGCAACTCTACTATTCCGCGATTCTAAGCTAATCCCGTTTTCGCTTTCATCTCCGCCATTACCTGCTGTTGATTTTGCAAATAAGTTTGCAGCCCCTCCTGCCTGAGCTGACAGGCGATACACTCGCCGCAACCCTCGCCGATAATGCCGTTATAGCAGGTCAACGTGTGATAGCGCACGGTATCCAGTTGCTGATAGTAATCGGCCAGGGCCCAGGTTTCGGCTTTATTGAGCCACATCAGCGGCGTTTCGATAGGGATCTCCCGCGCCAGACCCAGGTTGAGCGTCTGTTGCAGTGAGCGGACAAAAACATCACGGCAATCGGGATAGTTGGAAAAATCAGTTTCGCACACCCCGGTGATCACGCAATCCGCCTCCATCTGATAAGCGTAGATCGATGCCAGGGTCAAAAAGAGGATATTACGCCCCGGTACAAAGCTGTTGGGGATACCCTCACTTTTTTGGGTTGGCACCGGCAGTGCGTCGCGGGTCAGGCTGCTTATCGTTAATTCATTAAGCAGGCCGATATCCAGCACCTTATGCGCCGTCGCCCCCAACTCCTTTGCCAGTTTCTCCGCGATCTCTATTTCCAACCGATGCCGCTGTCCATAGTCAAATGTCAGACAATAGACCTGCTGATAGTGCTGTAATGCCTGGACCAGGCAGGTGGTGGAATCCTGCCCGCCACTGAATACTACAACTGCTCGTTTCATGGTGCCTCGTTAAGGTTTGCCCCTTTTGGCTCCTCCCCCTGGCAAGGATAGATCTCTACACAAAAAGGGGAGTTGGTTAATTCCCCTCCGTGGAGGGGTGGCGCGCCAGCGACGGGGTGGTTAATACGCCATATCCTCATTTTCAACTCTGCAAGACATCCGCAGTTCGAATATGTGATACACAAAAACCTAATATACTATGTCGTGTGCAGTGCCGGACCACCCCGGCGCTAACGCGCCACCCCTCCACGGAGGGGAATTTGGGAGCCCCCTCCCCCAAACCCTTACCAGGAGGGGGAAGGAAAGTCGCTATACATTGGTGGAATTGTTCGCTGGGTATAATATCAAGGGGTTTTAATAGATGCTATGTGTTGGTGTGTCAACGAAGGGGCACAGGCGAAAAAACGACGTCATATTTTTCCATCTGGTTTATTTCCCTGATAGTTTTTTATATTCCGCCGCCAGATTTTTCTCAATCTGCTCAATAGATATATTCACCGCAGAATATGCGGAGATAACCATGCAGATTCACCGCATATCGCATTTATCATGCATAACGAACTTGCGTATTGCGCAACACACCGTTTTATATATACTTGTCCAACATACCGTTAACTATGAGGATTATCACTAATGACTATGCATAACCCTCCCCATCCCGGCGAGCTGATTCAGGATACCCTGGATGAACTGAATGTCACCGTCACTGAACTGGCCCGTCATCTGGATGTGGAAACCTCCACCATTCATCGGGTGGTGAGTGGCAAATCGGCGATATCACCGGAAATGGCTATCCGCCTCTCTATCGCTATCGGCAGTTCGCCCCGCTTTTGGCTGGCACTGCAGGATAATTACAACCTGTGGCAGGCGCAGCAAAAAATGGATACCAGCCGTATTCAGAAGCTGAAAAGTGCGTAATCAGGCAGCTTCGTGCACACTGATTTCGATATGTAGCCCAGCGGCTGTCGCCATATTCACCAGCGCATCAAGGCCAAACAGGTTGATTTTGCCGCGCATCAGATCAGAGATACGTGGCTGAGTCACGCCAAAAAGCTTAGCAGCTTGCGCCTGACTCATTTCAGTACGGGTAATATGATTCTTTAGCGCCGTTATAAGGACGGAGCGCAGTTTCATATTTTCAGCTTCTTCCGGGGTATCCTC
>JBOFSC010000416.1:0-3079 GCA_051651345.1 Enterobacteriaceae bacterium | reverse complement strand
AGCTGGGAAGATAACAGCGCCCAGCCGGAGCTCTCCTATCGCTCCAATGTCAATCCGAAGCATACCTTTGATAATTTTGTTGAGGGTAAATCGAACCAACTGGCCAGAGCGGCTGCCCGTCAGGTGGCAGATAATCCGGGGGGCGCCTATAACCCGCTTTTCCTTTATGGTGGCACGGGCCTCGGTAAGACGCACCTGCTGCATGCGGTCGGCAATGGCATTATGACCCGTAAGCACAATGCCAAAGTGGTCTATATGCATTCGGAGCGCTTTGTGCAGGATATGGTTAAGGCGCTGCAGAATAACGCCATCGAAGAGTTTAAACGTTACTACCGCTCCGTGGACGCCCTGCTGATCGATGATATTCAGTTTTTTGCTAACAAGGAGCGCTCCCAGGAGGAGTTCTTCCACACCTTCAATGCCCTGCTGGAGGGTAACCAGCAGATCATTTTAACCTCGGATCGTTATCCCAAGGAGATTAACGGCGTTGAAGACCGACTGAAATCCCGTTTTGGTTGGGGGTTAACGGTGGCGATCGAACCGCCAGAACTGGAAACCCGTGTGGCTATTTTAATGAAAAAGGCAGATGAGAATGATATTCGTCTGCCGGGTGAAGTGGCTTTTTTTATCGCCAAGCGTCTGCGCTCCAATGTGCGTGAGCTGGAAGGGGCCCTCAATCGAGTTATCGCCAACGCCAATTTTACCGGACGGGCGATCACTATCGATTTCGTGCGTGAAGCCTTGCGTGATCTGCTGGCGCTGCAGGAAAAACTGGTGACTATCGATAATATCCAGAAGACTGTGGCCGAATACTATAAAATTAAGGTGGCTGATCTGCTTTCCAAACGTCGTTCCCGTTCGGTGGCTCGTCCACGTCAATTGGCCATGGCTCTGGCGAAAGAATTGACCAATCACAGCCTGCCGGAAATAGGGGATGCCTTTGGTGGTCGCGACCATACGACGGTGTTGCACGCCTGCCGCAAGATAGAGCAGTTGCGTGAGGAGAGTCACGACATCAAAGAGGATTTTTCTAACTTAATCAGAACATTGTCTTCATAAATGCGCTATGAAATTTATCATTGAACGTGAGCAGTTGTTAAAACCGTTGCAGCAGGTCAGCAGCCCCCTGGCAGGTCGTCCTGCTTCCCCCATTTTGGCGAATTTGTTGCTGGAGGTAAGTGAAGGGCGTTTATCACTGACCGGGACCGATATGGAAATGGAGATGATGGCGCATATTGCGCTCGATCAGCCCCATGAACCCGGTGCCACCACCGTACCTGCGCGTAAATTTTTTGATATCTGTCGCGGCCTGCCGGATGACGCCCATATTACCGTGCGTCTCGATGGTGACAGGCTGCTGATACGCTCAGGCCGTAGCCGTTTTTCTCTGTCGACGCTGCCGGTCACCGACTTTCCCAATCTGGATGACTGGCACAGCGATGTGCAGTTTGTTTTGCCACAGTCGACATTGCGCCGCCTGATTGAAGCGACCCAATTTTCCATGGCCCATCAGGATGTACGCTACTACCTGAACGGCATGCTGTTTGAAACCGAAAGTGAAATTCTGCGTACTGTGGCCACCGATGGACACCGCCTGGCACTGTGCGCCATGCCCATCGGTCAGGCAGTGTCCCCGCACTCGGTGATTGTGCCGCGTAAAGGAGTGATGGAGCTGCAACGCCTGCTGGATGGCGGCGACAGCCCGGTACAACTGCAAATTGGCAGCAACTATATTCGTGCCCATGTGGGTGAACTGATCTTCACCTGTAAACTGGTGGATGGCCGTTTCCCTGATTACCGGCGCGTATTGCCGAAAAATCCTGACAAATGCATTCAGGCCCAGTGTGATGAATTGCGCCAGGCATTTGCCCGGGCGGCGATTTTATCCAATGAAAAATTCCGTGGCGTACGTCTGAATATCAACAATAACCAACTAAAAATCACCGCCAACAATCCCGAACAGGAAGAGGCGGAGGAGATCGTCGATATTCACTACGAAGGCGTGGATTTGGAGATAGGTTTCAATGTCAGCTATATGCTGGATGTCCTGAACGCGCTGAAGTGCGAACAGGTGCAACTGCTGCTGACCGATTCCGTTTCCAGTGTCCAGATAGAGGATGTTGCCAGCCAGCAGGCGGCTTACGTGGTGATGCCGATGCGGCTATAGGATTCGATGGCTTTAACGCGTTTACTGATCCGTGATTTTCGTAATATTGCCAGTGCGGATCTCTCGCTGGCAGCGGGATTCAATTTTTTGGTCGGCCCGAACGGCAGTGGTAAGACCAGCGTTCTGGAGGCCATTTATACCCTGGGACACGGGCGCACGTTTCGCAGTTCTCAACTGACCCGGGCGATTCGCCATGAGCGGGAGGAACTGCTGCTGCATGGTCGGCTGCAGGAAGCGCAGCGCGAACATGCCGTCGGTTTTAGCAAGGGGCGTCAGGGGGAGAGCCGAATCCGTATCGATGGGGCCGATGGTCATAAGGTGGCGGATTTGGCGCAGTTGCTGCCGTTACAGTTGATCACGCCGGAAGGGTTCACGCTGTTAAATGGGGGGCCCAAATATCGGCGCGCTTTTCTGGACTGGGGCTGTTTCCATGATGATCCTGGTTTTTTTACCGCCTGGAGTCATTTGCGGCGACTGCTGAAACAGAGAAATGCGGCCCTGCGTCAGGCGACCCATTATCGGCACATTCGCCCCTGGGATCAGACGCTGGTGCCCCTGGCAGAGCAGATAAGTAGCAGCCGGGCCGCCTATGCGGCTGCGATCACGGCAGAGATTACCCGGTCATGTGCACAGTTTTTGCCGGAATACTCCCTCAGCTTCGCCTTCCAGCGGGGCTGGGATAAAGAGAGTGATTACGCTCAGTTGCTGGAAAAGCAGTTTGAACGGGACAGAGCGTTAACCTATACCTCCCTTGGACCCCATAAGGCCGATTTCCGGATTCGGGCCGAAGGGACACCAGTGGAAGAGTTACTTTCGCGTGGTCAGCTCAAGTTGCTGATGTGTGCGTTGAGACTGGCACAGGGTGAGTTTCTTACCCGACAAAGTGGGCGCGCCTGTCTCTATCTGATCGAT
>JBOFSC010000415.1:0-2221 GCA_051651345.1 Enterobacteriaceae bacterium | reverse complement strand
ACTCTTTCAACTGATATTGTAATAATTGTTGACGTGACTCCCGCTCCGCCAGCTGTAACGCGATGTCTGCCAGCTTCTGACGGCTCTGATGCCAGCGTTGATACGCACTGCGCATCGTCTCCTGCAACAACGGCTGATTGGCATAAGCATCCAGCAGACGGCGTTGATGGTCAGGTTTGAGTAGCTGCTGGTGTGCATGTTGTCCGTGGATCTGCAACAGAAGTTGCCCCAACTCTTTCAATTGTGACAGGGGGACAGCAGTACCATTGATAAAGCCCCGTGAGCGGCCATCGCTACTAATGGTGCGGCGCAGCAGACACTCATCATGGCAATCAAGTTGATTTTCTTCCAGCCACAGACGAGCAGCCGGGGTGTCACCCAGAGAGAAACGGGCGCAGATATCAGCCCGCGCAGCCCCCTGACGTACCATACTGACATCAGAGCGTCCTCCCAGACAAAGCCCCAGGGCATCGATAGCGATCGATTTACCAGCGCCAGTTTCTCCGGTAATCACACTCATTCCGCCTTGCAGATCCACTTCCAGCTCACGGACAACAGCAAAGTTACTGATGGTCAGTTGGGTCAGCATAAGCCTCTCCTGTAAAAAACAAGAACTACTGTATTTAATCACAGTATAACCTGTTTTTTTATACAGTAAATAACTTTATCAGAAGAGCTTCTTGGACCAGCCTAGCTTAGAACTTAATGTATTGAAATAGCTGTAATCTTTTGGGTGAATCAACTGCAGGCGATAGTTACTTCTGCGGATCAATACCTCCTCACCCTCCTGAATAGGCAGGGCAATCTGGCTATCGCAACTGATTTCCAGATCGTTACTGAAGTGGGAGAAGCGCAGACGAATGGTGCTGTCACTGTGGATCACCAGTGGCCGGGAAGAGAGAGTATGGGGAAACATGGGCACCAGCGAGATGGCATTCAGCGTGGGCATCAGAATAGGGCCGCCGCCGGAGAGGGAATAGGCGGTGGAGCCTGTGGGTGTAGAGATAATCAAGCCATCCGAGCGCTGGGAAAAGGCAAATCGCTCATCAATATAGACCTCAAATTCGATCATATGCGCGACTTTACCCGGGTGCAGAACCACCTCATTGATGGCAGTACTGATGCGCCGCTGCTGATCAGCCCGGCATACCTGAGCTTCCAGGATAAAACGCTCTTCAATGCTATATTCGCCATTGAGCACATTCGCCAGTTGCTGCAGCGCATTATCTGGGTCAAGGTCGGTCAGAAAGCCCAGGTTACCACGGTTAACGCCTATCACCTTAATATCGTAGCGGGCCAGTACCCGGGCAGCACCCAACATATTACCATCGCCGCCGACCACGATAGCCAGATCCGCCTGTTGACCGATTTCAGCCAGCGAGCCGGTGCGTGCGTGACTGATAGCCAGCTCTTTGGCGATATGGCGTTCCAGAATCACAGGGTAGTTTTGCTCTTTTAGCCATGAGTAGAGCATTTCGTAAGTACTTAACGCGTCCGGATGGCGGGGGTGGCCGACCAGACCGATACAACTAAATTTTTTATCCATGATGATTCAGTTTTCCTGCCCAGATGGAATACATTGTGACATTGTTCCCTTGAATCGCCAACTTAAACCCCCATAATATGCCAGATAGCGAGTCCAATACCAAAGCGTGGAGAATTTCATGAGCAGTAATGAACAAATAACGCCTGATGAGCAAGCTTCACAGCGAAACATTGATCAGAGAGAGGGTAATGAGCTGGAAATGGCACAAGAAGCTGATGGTAGTAGCGAGCGTATTGCCAATCTTGAGGCTCAATTGGTAGAGCTTGAGCAACGCGAGCGGGAAGCTGCGCTGCGTGCGCGGGCTGAAGTGGAAAATATGCGTCGTCGTACGGAACAGGATGTCGAAAAAGCGCATAAATTTGCTTTGGAGCGTTTTTCAGTCGCCCTGTTGCCAGTGATCGATAATCTGGAGCGTGCTATTGAGCTGGCGGATAAGAGCAACAGCGAACTTGCCCCGATGGTGGAAGGGGTGGAACTGACATTGAAATCATTTATTGATGTGGCAGATAAATTTGGTATCGCGGTAATAGATGAGGTTAATGTCCCGTTCAATCCGGAAGTCCATGAAGCCATGACCATGATGCCATCAACTGATCTGGCACCCAATCAGGTGATGATGGTGATGCAGAAAGGGTATACCCTTAATGGCCGCTTAATTCGTCCCGCTCGTGTTGC
>JBOFSC010000414.1:0-5448 GCA_051651345.1 Enterobacteriaceae bacterium | reverse complement strand
GGGAACGTAAGGCTTTGTCCAGCAACTGGTCGAACTCTGGCAGACACCACTGAGCATAATTGGTATGGGATTTAATGGCGGCGCAACTCAGTAGCGGGCGTAAAAAGCTGTCAGGGTCATTACTGTCGCTGGTCCAGCCGGTGAGTGTCAAATCCTGCTGCATACTTTTAAGCTGTTCGGTTTGGAAGCGGCCTTCAATGGGGATAATCGTCACGGTGATACCCACCTGGGCCAGATCGGCCTGCAGCAATTCCGCCATTTTCAATGGGCTGGGATTGTAGACTCTGGAAGCGGTGGGGACCCACATAGTGAGTTGTAAATGCTCCGCCCCCGCTTTTTTAAGTAGACGCCGCGCCTTATCCGGGTTGTACTCGGTGACCTGCGCAGCAATATCGTGGGCCCATGAGGCGGGTGGCAGCATCGTGGCCGCCGTTTCAGCCGAACCATAATAGATCGATTGCATCAGGCGCGGATTGTTGATGGACAGTGCAATCGCCTGGCGTACGCGCAGATCGTTTAGCGGCGCTCTGCGGGTATTGAAAGCCAGATAGGCGATATTCATCCCGGAGCGTTGACTGAGTTGCAGACGATAGTCGTTGCGCAGCAGAGTGAGCTGGCTGGCAGCAGGCCAGGCGAGAACATCACACTCTCCGGTCAGTAATTTGGCGATACGACCCGCGCCACTGACACCGAGGTCGATCACCGCCTGCTGCATATGGGGAACCCCGGTCCAGTAAGCGTCATTGCGAAACAGGCGTACATATTGCCCCGGATGCCAGGTATGCAGCGCATAGGGGCCCGTGCCCACCGGCAACTGATCGATCTGCATCATCTTATTCTCTTTGACCAGCTTAGCGGCATATTCAGCGGAGAGAACCGGGGCATAGCGGGTCGCCAGATGCCAGAGAAAAGAGGCATCGGGTTGTGGCAGGGTGAATTTAACCCGGTAATCATCCAGTTTAGTCACGGTGACGCGGGTTTGATTAAACCCGAGGCTGTCAAAGTAGGGATATGCTCCGCCATTAATCGGGTGCCAGGGATTTTCCGGATTAAAAATGCGCTGAAAGCTGAAAACCACATCATCGGCATTCATCTTGCGCTCCGGTGTAAACCAGGGAGTAGTCTGAAAGGAGATATTACGGCGCAAATGGAAGATATAACTGGCACCGCCATCCAGCACCTCCCAACTTACTGCCAGTTCCGGCACCAGGCGATAGGTGTAGGGATCGACACCCAACAGCCTGTCATAGAGCTGTTCTGAGAGGGTATCCACAATAATGCCACTGCTGGCAATCTGCGGGTTAAAAGTCGATAAAGAACCACTGGCACAGTAGATAAAACCGTTCTGACGGATATCTGCAGATGACAATGGGTTATGTACATTGGCTGCGAGTGTGGGCAGAGCCGACAAACTCAACAGACAGGAAACTATCCAGGTAGCCAGGCGCATAATAGATATTAATAATAGCCAATCAGGAGCTGAGATCCTGTTAGTGTAAAATCATTCAGGGGTATTGTCACTGTCATCAGCAACCGAGATAGCATATTTGCGCATGATTCCGCGCAACTGATGGTAACTCAGGTGCAGCAGGGAGGCGGCTTTACGCTGATTGTAGCGCGCCTGCTGCAACGCTTGCTCGATAGCACTCTGCTCCTGCTGCGCCAGCCAGGATTTTAACTGCACAGGTAAAGTGAGGGGCTGGGACTGCGGTGTGCTAACGGCAGGCGTCTGCGTGGCAAAGGGATTGATAATAATTTCGTCCAGCGGGGCTGTGGGCTCACTATGGCGATAGACGGAGCGCTCCACCACATTTTTTAACTCACGCACATTGCCCGGCCAAGGGTAATACTGTAATTGTTGCCTGGCATGGTCGCTAAACCCGGCAAACAGGGGCAGACCCAACTCCTGCACCATCTGAATGGCAAAATGCTCTGCCAGTAGCATGATATCCTGTGGCCGCTGGCGCAGTGGGGGAAGCTGGACCACATCGAAAGCCAGGCGATCCAGCAGGTCGGCGCGAAATTTGCCCTCAGCCGCCAGCGCGGGCAGATCCGCATTGGTGGCGCACACCAGACGCACATCGACAGAAAGCTGTTGCGAGCCGCCAACCCGCTCCAGGTAACCATACTCAATCACCCGTAATAATTTTTCCTGCACCTGCTCCGAAGCAGTGGCCAGCTCATCGAGAAACAGGGTGCCACCATCGGCGCGCTCAAAGCGACCGGGATGACGCCGTTGTGCGCCAGTAAAAGCCCCGGCCTCATGACCAAACAGCTCAGAATCCAGCAGGGTCTCCGACAATGCCGCGCAGTTAAGGGAGATAAAAGGCCCCTGCCAGCGGGGTGAGAGATAGTGCAGACGGTGGGCGATCAGCTCTTTACCCGTGCCTCTTTCACCGATAATCAGCACCGGTTTTTTTAGCGGTGCCAGTCTGGAGACCTGCTCCAGCATCTCCAGAAAAACGTTATCTTGTCCATACAGGTCGGGAGGTTGAATATGCATATGGTGATTTTTACCATCTGTTAGTCTGATTAACTATCATCAAGTTTATTCTGTTTTGGCAACCTCGTCAAAAAAATCTTATATATCATTACTCTAAAATTTTTCGAAAGGTTGGCATGCTTATTGGATAGTGTAGGGTGTTATCTATCACATTGGAGTGCATACGCACAGAGAGGACATTATGGGTATATTTTCTCGTTTCGCCGATATCGTAAATGCTAATATCAATTCCCTGCTGGAGAAGGCGGAAGATCCGCAGAAAATGGTGCGCCTGATGATTCAGGAGATGGAAGATACACTGGTTGAAGTGCGTTCCCACTCAGCGCGTGCGCTGGCGGAGAAGAAGCAGTTACTGCGTCGTATCAGCACCGTGTCGGCACAACAGCAGGAGTGGCAGGAAAAAGCGGAGTTGGCGTTGCTGAAGGGGAAAGAGGAGTTAGCTCGCCTGGCTCTGCTGGAAAAACAGAAAGCCGCCAACTTAGCCAGCACTCTGGAGCATGAGTTAAGCCTCGTGGAGGAGACGCTGCAGCGGGTACAAAAAGAGACCGGGGAGTTGGAAAATAAATTAACCGAAACCCGCGCCCGTCAGCAATCATTGACCCTGCGTCATCAGGCGGCGGAATCTTCCCGCAGCGTGCGCAAACAGCTCGATAGCGGTAAACTGGATGTGGCCTTTGCCCGTTTTGAGCAGTTCGAGCGCAGAATCGATCAGATGGAAGCCCAGGCGGAGAGTTACAGTTTAGGCAAACAGCATACTCTGGAACAGCAGTTTGCCGAATTGCAGGCAGATGATGACATTACACGCCAACTGGAAGCATTAAAGAAAAAATTGGGTAAGGAACAGGCAGATAAAGAGTAAGGCATTTAATAACAACCCAAGAGGCGAATCCTGGTCTGGTGATTCGCCGTAAAAAGGATAAGCAATGAGCTGGCTACTATTACTATTAGCAATTCCACTGACTCTGTTCATTATTCTGGTGGCACCTATCTGGTTGTGGTTGCACTATCGCGCTTCCGGTTCGGAGGTGGCGTTTTCACAAACAGAGCGACAGCTGTTGGAAACATTACAGCAACAGGCCCGGCAGATGAATGAGCGTATCCGTGTACTGGAATCGATACTGGATGAGGAACAACCGGACTGGAGGCAATCATGACAGGCAGAAGGCAAAGAGGCGATGGACGCAAACTGTATCGGATTCCCTCCCAGGGGATGGTGTCAGGAGTGTGTGCGGGTATTGCACGTTACTGTGATCTACCCGTTCTGCTGGTACGTGTGATTACCTTGCTGCTGATGTTTGGCGGATTGTTTGTTCTGATCTTGTTGCTCTATATCGTGATGGTCTGGAGTCTGCCCACGGATACCGAGGAGGAGGCGAATTCTCTCTCCACCCGGCAACGTTTGGTTAAAGTAAAGGAAGAGCTGACTACGACGGAGCAGCGCCTGCGCGTGGTCGAGCGCTATATTACATCGGACACCTGGCGGGTACGCAGACAATTTCGTGAACTGTGACAAAGAAGGGGGTTTCAGGTTATCATTCTGTCACCTTCTCTTTGCCTGTGGGCGATGAAATGCATCTGCAAGTCTTGTATGAAGACCGGGTCGGTCTGGCCCGTGAACTACTGGATCTATTACAAGCGAGAAATATCAATCTGAAAGGGATCGAAAGTGATCCCTCAGATGTGATTTATCTTAATTTTGATGACCTCGATTTTGAAACTTTCCGCCGCCTGATGGCCGAGATACGTTCCGTTCACGGAGTGAGGGACGTTAAAAAAATCAATAACATGCCCTCCCAGCAAGAAAAACTGATGATGTGGCAGATGCTGCAGGCCACCACCGAAGCCCTTATCCTGCTGGATCATAAGGGCAGGGTGCTGCTGGCGAACCCGCGTGCGCGGCTGTTGTTTCCTTTGTTGGATGAAGAAAAGCAGAACGGCTCTATCACTTCTCTGCTCCCGGATATCGACTGGCATCGCTATTTGCAAGAGCAAAAACCGGGCTCACAACGCATTTCCGCAGGCAATAAGGCGTATCAGCTGCAGTGGTTTCCCGCCCAGGAACAGGGCAGTAATGAGCCTTGTCGCACTATCGTGGTTATCACACCCTTAACTGGTAATCAGATCAGCGCTCATCAGGCCATTCCCTGTGACCCAGAGGCTTTTTCTCGCCTGGTTGATATCAGCCCCGCCATGCAGACTTTACTGCGCCAGGCACGCAAAATGGCGTTGTTAAAAGCGCCGTTACTGATTACCGGTGATACTGGCACGGGTAAGGATGTACTGGCCAGGGCGTGCCATCACTACAGCGACCGGGGCGATAAACTGTTTCTGGCGCTCAATTGTGCGGCGTTACCATCAGAAGTGATGGAGAGTGAACTGTTTGGTCATGCTGCAGGGGCTTATCCCAACGCCCTGGAGGGGAAAAAAGGCTTTTTTGAGCAGGCCAATGGTGGTTCAGTTCTGCTCGATGGCGTGGATGAAATGTCTGCCGGTATGCAGACAAAATTACTGCGTTTTCTCAATGACGGCACCTTCCGTCGTGTCGGTGAAGAGCATGAGGTCCATGTGGATGTGCGCGTGATCTGCGCCACCCAGAAAAATCTGCTGGATCTGGTCAATGCCGGGGTATTTCGCGAAGATCTCTACTATCGGCTCAATGTGCTCACCTTATCGCTGCCCCCCTTGCGGGAGCGTAAAGAAGATATTTTCCCGCTGGCCACTCAGATGCTGGAGGAGATTACGGCGGCCCAGGGGTTATCTTACCCCAGACTCTCCCCTGATTTAAAAAACGGGTTATGCCAGTACAGTTGGCCGGGCAATGTGCGTCAGTTAAAAAATGTACTCTATCAGGCGCTGGCCAGGATGGAAGGTGATGAGTTATTGCCACAACATATTCCGTTACCGGCTGAGAAAGGGCTACTGCTCACCAGTAGCAGCGAAGCCCT
>JBOFSC010000413.1:0-8271 GCA_051651345.1 Enterobacteriaceae bacterium | reverse complement strand
GATCAGAAAAGTATGTTGCTATCGTTAGGTCTTAGTATTTACCCTGTAATGAATTAAAGGTACATCAATGTGTTATGAGCTTAAGTACCTACATATGAATACGGATTATGTCAGGTCATGGAAAAATATGAGTAAAGTTGCACTAAGTTTTGAAGCAGTAGCCGATGGGATTACCATTGTGGCAACCTTAGATTCTAACTAATTAATGATTAAGCTTATATCTTAGGTAGTATATTGTTGATTTCATCGCCATTCTGCTTACAGGCCAAATGTATAATATAGCTGGAATAATAAACACATTCATAAACAACCAACTGGCTATATGTTTAGTTGAACCAAAAAAATAGCTAACTGTCGCCGTGACAAAAGCAAAAGCGAGTATCAAACAGTATGTTTTCAGGGCTTGTTTACCCGCAAATAATATTTCAACTTCTAAATCTAACGATTGTTTTCTTGCTGTTTTCAGTAATACTCTTAATTCTCGTTTCGTAAAGCATGACTTGAGTAGATATCTTGATCTCTTTTGCATGTTGCGATCCTACGCATTCGATAGTTAGCAATACTATAACTCCTTTTCTGGTAGCGTCAATACTTCTCAAGTGCAGCGTTGTTGCTCAATAATAGTTGTAAATATTACTACAGTGGATACTGTTCAGTGTTAAACATGGTTTAAATGTATACGGTATCGATTCAGCGCTCGAAAAACACACCTGTCGCGTTCATAGCACCGATATGCTGTCGCACCCTGCTTACCTTTTCTCTGATTTTCGACTAAGGTTATAATAATGCTGTGTCGGTGATAAAACACCCAGGCCAGCCTGACCATTCATGGGCCTTTCAAGCCCTCAGGTACTATCTCACCAGATAGCATTGTGGCAGCCAGCGATTTACGGAAGACTGCACAATTTAACGGTTCTGATATGACAGCAACCGAAGAACCTATGGCCCCGCAAGAGTCTAAGTGATATCTGATGAGATATTCTTTCCTTAACTAGCTGATGGGGGGAATAGATGACCACAGGATATTATGAGTTAAACAAGACCAAAAGCGGCCTCTACTTTTTCACACTGAAGGCCCGCAACGGGAAAGTGCTGCTTACCAGTGAGATCTACGCCAGCCAGGCTTCTGCCAAACATAGTGTTTTCTCGGTGCAATGTGCCTGCACCAATGCCAAACAGTACAACTTACGTTATGACCATAAAAATAACCCCTATTTTGTGCTGCAGGCGAAAAATAATGAAGTGATTGGTAAAAGTAAAACCTATAGTTCCAAAACGGCAGCGCAACGAGGCATCAAGCTGGCGATTCAGTACGGCTGTAGCGATGAGGTGCGCGATAAAACCTGCTAAATTGGTGAAAATAGTCGCACAATGTCCATCCAATTCGCTGTCAATGGGTTCCTGTGTCAGGGATCATAAGTAAATCTCTCCCTTTTTTATCCTTCAACAGTTACAATTCCCGCCCTCCCCCCACTTCGGGGGGAACTGACCTGTGATCAGACTGAGAGAATAGCTATGTTGACACCAGAATTCTGTAAACCGGAACTGTTATCCCCTGCCGGTACCTTAAAAAGTATGCGTTATGCTTTCGCTTATGGTGCGGATGCTGTGTATGCGGGCCAACCCCGCTACAGCATGCGGGTACGCAACAATGAGTTTAACCACGAAAACCTGGCGCTGGGTATCGCCGAAGCGCACCAGGCGGGTAAAAAATTCTATGTGGTGGTGAATATTGCTCCCCATAACTCCAAACTTAAAACCTTCCTGCGTGATTTGGCGCCGGTGATCGCCATGCAACCCGATGCCCTGATTATCTCTGACCCGGGCCTGATAATGCTGGTGCGCGAGGCCTTTCCCGCCATGCCGATTCATCTGTCGGTACAAACCAATACGGTCAACTGGGCGGCGGTTCAATTCTGGCACAAGGTCGGGGTCAGCCGGGTGATCCTCTCCCGTGAGCTCTCCCTGGAAGAGATTGCTGAAATCCGCGTTAAAGTCCCTGAAATGGAGCTGGAAGTGTTTGTCCACGGTGCCCTGTGTATGGCTTACTCCGGTCGCTGTCTGCTCTCCGGCTATCTCAATCGTCGGGACCCAAATCAGGGCACCTGCACCAATGCCTGCCGCTGGCAGTACAATATTGAAGAAGGCACCCAGGATGAGTGCGGCAATATTGTTCAGCAACATCAGCCGCAAGAAAAACAGATCATTGAGCCCACGTTAGGTGCCGGCCCCAGTACCGATAAACTGTTTATTGTGCGGGAAACCCAGCGACCGGACGAGTTGATGAGCGCGTTTGAAGATGAACACGGCACCTATATCATGAACTCCCGGGATTTACGGGCGATCCAGCATGTGGATGCGCTGACACGTCTTGGCATTCACTCCCTGAAAATCGAAGGCAGAACCAAATCATTCTACTATGTGGCTCGCACCGCCCAGATCTATCGTCGTGCCATTGACGATGCTGCCGCCGGGCGCCCTTTTAATCCTGATCTGCTAACCGAACTGGATTCACTGGCTAACCGGGGTTATACCGAGGGTTTTCTGCGTCGTCATGCCCATACTGAGTACCAAAATTATGAGTATGGCTACTCCATGTCGGAGCGGCAGCAATTTGTTGGCGAGTTTACCGGGGAAGAGAAGCAGGGGCTGGCAGAGGTGAAGGTCAAGAACCGTTTTCTACGCGGTGATCAGGTGGAAGTGATGACACCCCAAGGGAATTTTACCTTTACTCTGCAGCAGATCGAGAACAAACAGGGGGAGCCCATGGAAGCGGCCCCAGGGGATGGTTATACCGTCTATCTGCCTCTGCCGGAGAAGCGGGATCTGAGCCATGCTCTGCTGATGCGCAATCTGGATGGGGTGACCACACGCAAACCCTTCTGAGGTTTGCCTGGCGTAAGTGAAGGGGTTTTTCCCTTTCACTTATCAAATATTAGAAACAGATCACATCTATTTGCTGCCAGCCCCGATATGATGCCTGCGCAAATAACTAATAACAAAAACTAATGCATAGTTATAAACCACCTCCTTGCCAGCTCAATCTCCCTTGAGCTGGTTTTCTTTTTTCTGGCCCGGTAAAACTGTCTGATGAAACAAGCATAAATCACTAATACGCTATACAATAGCTATCATGTGGATTTATTGGGACAGGTTTTTGGTGTGAACAGAAAAACAGCTGCAGCATTAATCTCTGTTATCTCAAATAGTTGCTTAATTGTACTCAAACTTATCGTCGGCTTACTCAGTGGCTCTGTCAGTATTATCTCCGAAGCGATTCACTCCGCCATGGATCTGCTGGCCTCCCTGATCGCCCTCTTTTCCGTGCGCCAGTCCGATCAGCCACCTGATAAAAAACACCCTTACGGCCATGATAAAATAGAAAATATTTCTGGAGTGATCGAAGCCCTGCTGATTTTACTGGCGGCGGCCTGGATTATCATCGAGGCGATCCGCAAGATGTTCAATCCCTCGGTCATAGAGAATATCGGCCTGGGTTTTCTGGTGATGTTGTTCTCTTCTCTGGTCAATATTCTGGTCTCGCGCCATCTGTACAAAGTGGCAACGCAGGAAGACTCTGTAGCTCTGGCGGCGGATGCTCTGCATCTGCGTGCTGATGTCCTCACCTCTATGGGGGTTGCCATCGGCTTGCTGTTTATCTGGGTTGCGGGTCTGTTTGGTCATGATTTACATATTCTTGACCCGATTATCGCCATCGCCGTAGCACTGTTTATTATTCGTGAAGCTTTCGAGATGCTTAACCGCTCTTTTCAGCCGTTGCTCGATCACAGCCTGACCGAAGAAGAAGAAACGATCATTGAACAGGAGATTCAGCGCCATTGCCACTATGGCGGCCCCTTCCATAATCTGCGTACCCGCCGCGCCGGACGGCGTCGTTATATTGATTTCCATCTCTCCCTGCCCGGTGATATGAGTGTCAGCGACTCCCATCAACTGTGTGATGTCATCGAACGCGCCATTGAGCAACAACTGCCCTATGCCGAAGTGTTGATTCATGTGGAACCCTTACAGGCAGAAACGAGCAAAGACCTGTTGTAACCCGTTATGAGGTATCTATGTCAGTTATCCATCGATTATTGCTTAAACCCATCAGCAGGTTAGCAGCCTGGCTGATCTTGTTCAGTCTAAGTTCCCTGGCTCTGGCTGCAACACCGCAAGTGTTGAGCGGGCATATTGGTAAAATGCCCGTGGTCGTCGAACTGGATTTGAGCCAGCCTGACAATATCGCAGGTCGTTACTTCTATCGCAAGTATCTGATGGATATTCCCTTAAGTGGAAAGTTATCTGGTAATACGCTGACATTACATGAAATTCTTTATGATCCCGATACCCAGGAGAAGGTGCCAGGTCTCACCCTGCACAAGCAACAGGCAGGCTGGACCGGTGAATGGCACAGTGCCTCCGCTGATAAAAAGCTGACCATCAGCCTGAATCCGCTACAGGTCAAGGCCCCGGAACCTGATGCAGATAGTTACTGGCAGACGCTGTACCGCACCCGTCTCTATGATTATGTGCGCATGAATGCCCTGCCGCTGCAGAAGGGTAAAACCGAGCAGTTTATGGGACACCAGCTACAGTGGTGGATTCAGCCGAATTCAAAAATTTCTCTGTTTGAGCTACAGTCCGGTTATGACAAACCCACCCTGTCACGTCTGAATACGCTACTCAGGGCAAGGCTTTGGAGTGCGGTCAGTGACTATTACGACTGTCTGCTCAGTGCCAGTCGTCATGGCGGCAGTTATAGTCAAACCGTAACGCCGGGTTTAATGACACCCTCCATTCTGAGCGTCAATATCCTGACCCATTACGATTGTGCTGGTGCCCATCCCGATTTCAGCAACGATCCGCTCAATATCGATGTACAGCGCGGCCAGCCCCTGCTGCTGGAAGATGTTCTTTGGGTGGGTGAAGGCCAGCCATTTCGTTTCGATCCTCTGGATGATACACCGCAGAATGCAGGTAAAAATAGTGTCGATTTCAGCAACTACAATCACTATCGTACCACTCGCTTTGCCCCCTGGCTGGTAGGTGAACTGAGCCGATTACAGCCGACAAAGATGAAAAAACCGCCCCAGGGGGAAGGCTGCGACTATACCGATCCTGATGTCTGGACTCTGGCCTCCTGGTATTTCACCCCCAAAGGCATCCTGTTCGATCCCTATTTTGTCCGCGTGCTGCGCTCTTGCCAGGGGCCAACCTGGTCCGTGATCCCTTATCCGATTATCCGCCAGCATCCGGGCCGCATTAAAATCTCTTTGCCTGACTAAAGGAGTCATAATAGTGAGTGATGACACTCTACAAGTAAAACATCTGGGGCAACGATCAGCTTATGTGGAACACTATGATCCCGCCTTACTGGAAGCGGTGCCCCGAACCCTCGGGCGCAATAAGATAGGGCTGGCGGAGGGCGCTCCCCTGCCCTTTAGCGGCTTTGATCTCTGGACCGCCTTTGAACTCTCCTGGCTCAATAGCAAAGGTAAACCGCAGGTCGGTATCGCTGAATTTACCATTCCTTGTGAAACTACCCATTTGCCGGAATCCAAGTCATTTAAGCTTTACCTCAACAGCTTTAATCAGACCCGTGTCGCCAGCCCAGAAGAGCTGCACGGGATGCTGACTCGCGATCTCACTCATACCTGCGGGGGTAAGGTTAGCGTAAAACTGTTTGCCCATATGCAGGGCTATGATCCCACTATTTTTACCCTACCCGGCAGCAATATTGACGGCCTGGATATCAGCATCGACGATTATCAGTTTAACCCTGACCATCTGTTGGCTGCGGTTCAGGCCGATGCCCCCACAGTGATTGAAACCCTGAACTCCAACTTACTGAAATCAAACTGCCTTATCACGCAACAACCCGATTGGGGCAGTGTGCTGATCCACTATGAGGGGAAACCTATCGACCGTGAAAAGCTGTTGCGCTATCTGATCTCATTTCGCCAGCACAATGAATTCCATGAGCAGTGTGTTGAGAGGATTTTTATGGATCTTAAGCATTACTGCCAGCCTGACAAACTGACCGTCTTCGCCCGCTATACGAGACGCGGCGGGCTGGATATCAACCCGCTGCGCAGCGATAACCTGCAGAAATTGCCGGTGGGAAGATTACTGAGACAGTAATATTTGGTCGCCTGTTATACCACCCGATCGAGATATTTTACTTTTTTCATCAGGTAACAGGCGGCATAAGAAAGCGCAAATACCACAAGACTAAACAACACCATCGACGACGCCCCCATATCCATCTGTAACCAGGCGATGGACTTTCTCACCACCAGCTCGATAAACATCACATGGATACAGTAAATGCCCAACGTGTGGCTGGCGATACCTCTTACCGGCTCGTGGAATTTTTGCAGATACCTGGAACACTGCAGCAACAGCAGAAACAGAGCGCAGGAGGAGACGATAGTAAAGGGGGTGGCATAGGCGTAAAAGGCAGTATTTGGGCTGCCACTTCTGGCTGTCATCATCCAGGTGAGCAGCGCAGTGATCAGACTCATAGCGGCATAGATAAGCAGGGAGTAACGGGCGCGCAGCGGCTGACTGTTTTCGCAAAAATAGTCTGCCACCAGCTTACCCAGCAGCAAATAGCCCAAAAAGTTACTAAAGATACCGAGGCGATAAGTATCCACCGCCACTTTGTAATAGGTTCCGAAGGTCTGATCGAACAGGCCCATATTGGATGCCACCATCCACAACAACAGATAGATCCACAACTCCCTTCTGCTGACCCGCAGATAAAGTGCACTTAAGATGGGAATCGCAATATAGAAGCCGATGGTGGCGTAGAGATACCACAGATGAAATTTCATCGGTTTGGTCAGAAAGCGCACTATCCAGTCATAGACACCGTAAGGCCATGAAAAATCATACAAGGTATAAAACAGCGACCAGAACAGGATAATAAAAAAAATGCGTCGGCAACGCTTCAGGTTGGAGAGCAGTGACACCCCCTTCTCACCGATCAGCAAGGCGCCGGTAATCATAATAAACAGCGGGACGCAAACGCGGGTAAATGAGTCGATGATATTACCGGTATGCCATGTACTGGCGTATTTTTCAAATTCGATGCCTGAAACATGCAGCAGAACAACCAGAAAACAAGCTACAACACGGATCACATCGATACCAAACGAGAGCTCTTTTCCTATTTTCATGACTCTGTTTCCATTTGCCCTCCCCCTCATAACCAAAGAGGACGGGGTTATCATTTCTTTTTAATTAATCCATTATTATGTAATAGCTGATTTTTGCAACAATTTTTCCTGAGGGGCTGGTAACGACAATATCCCTGTTTTTCCTGGCAGATAAAGCCATATCGGCAGTAGCCACTGCTGCTCTGTTATGCTATTTTCATCGCTTCTGACCGTAGCCAGAGGAAAAGGCTTTGAAAAAAGATGATAAAATAAGCGCTTACCGCGCCCCAATGGTCACTGCCAATGGCATTATTTTGGGTTTTTTGCTCAACTACATGGCGACCTGGGTGCGTGCCGACGCCCCTGTTTCTGAAGCTCAGGCCTATTTTATCGGTTGCTGCGTTTTTATCGGCACCGTCTGTATGATTTTTGTGCTGTTTCGTATCCTGAGCATCCGCCACACCCGGGATGCGCTGCGTTACTATAAAAATACCCTGTATCTGTTTATCTTTGGGATCAGCATTGCCTTTATGGGGTTTTTCGCCGATATGTTTCTGACTTTTATGCTTGATTGAGTTCTGACTCCAGTGTCAGTGGTGGTGGAGGCTCCAGCAGTGGCGGCGGGGCAAGCGGCTCATGGTGATAAGAATTTACGCTCGCTTTGCCCATAGCCTGAACGCAAGTTATAAGGAAATAAAATGAAAAGACCGTTAAGTGTTTGGATTGCTGTTATAATTTTGTCTGTTTTAGTCATAATAGTGTTGGGAGCCGCTATTATTAATCATTACACACTTGCTAATCTCAGCAGTGATACAGGAAGAATGAATATCTACATTCATCTTTCCTTAGCAGGTACTTCCCTATTGTTACCATTTTGTTTGCTATGGTCAATTGTGGTGATATGGCAAGGGCAACCCAGAGGGCGATGGGTAGGTGCCACTTTATTACTGATTACCCTCTGTATAATAAGTTATCATATGTAGGTACTTAAGCTCATAACACATTGATGTACCTTTAATTCATTACAGGGTAAATACTAAGACCTAACGATAGCAACATACTTTTCTGATCTCGCCTGGGATGAGCTCGTTGACCATGAGTCGCAAAA
>JBOFSC010000412.1:0-19351 GCA_051651345.1 Enterobacteriaceae bacterium | reverse complement strand
GGCGCATATTCCGGCTGCCGGGCAGCGGGCAGGGTCTCAGCCAGGCAGGAAGCGAGCATGGCCCGCAATTCGCTGGCACCAGCGGGATAAAACGTACCGGCCACAGCAGCAGCCCGAATCTGAGTCATCGCGTTTCTCCTGTTATGGGAGAGGGAATAAACACTATACTGATGATCGATATACCCGTCGTCTTTCAAGTTGCGGCGTTGTTGGCTACGCAGATTCAGCCGAATCACATACTGATGTATGTTCATCACCTGAATCTGCTTGCCGCCTAGCCGCAACTCGAAATACTTTGGGTATATATTTATTGGTCATCGTATATAGAACAGTATAGCCTTCCTGCCAACCTCAAGAGGTCACTATGCCACCATCACCACCAGAGCTATTCCCGACCCGCTATTGGCATCAACTGGAGGATGGGCGGGTACAGTGCGATCTCTGCCCCCGCTACTGCCAGTTGCGTGAAGGCAAACGGGGCGTCTGTTTTGTCCGGGCCAATCACCAGGACGCTATCGTGCTGACTACCTATGGCCGCTCCAGTGGCTACTGCATCGACCCTATCGAGAAAAAGCCCCTAAACCATCTGTTGCCAGGCACACCGGTACTCTCCTTTGGCACGGCGGGGTGTAATCTCACCTGTCGTTTTTGCCAGAACTGGGATATCAGCAAATCCCGCGATATGGATCGGCTGGCGGACAGCGCCATGCCTGAGGAGATAGCCTTTGCCGCGCACCAACTGGGCTGCAGAAGTGTCGCCTTTACTTACAACGATCCGGTGGTGTTTATGGAGTATGTGATGGATGTGGCTCAGGCCTGTCATCAATATGATATTCGCACTGTGGCGGTAACCGCAGGCTATATCAACCCTGAACCACGGGTCGATTTTTATCGCCATATCGATGCGGCGAATGTGGATTTAAAAGCCTTCAGTGAGCGCTTTTATCACCATTTAACGGGCGGACAGTTACAACCGGTGCTGGATACCCTCTGCTATCTGAAACAGGAAACCAACGTCTGGTTTGAACTGACCACCTTACTGATCCCCGGAGAGAATGACAGCGAGGCGGAGTTACACAGCATGGCAGAGTGGATTATGGACAATCTGGGCCCTGACGTCCCCCTGCATTTCTCCGCGTTTCACCCAGACTGGAAAATGATGGATAAGCCGCCGACGCCCCCCGCCACCTTACAGCGGGCGAGACAGATAGCGCTGCAAAAGGGACTGCACTACGTCTACACCGGGAATGTCCATGATGTGGAAGGGCAGAGCACCTACTGCGCCCATTGCCACCAGGCGGTGGTGGTACGTGACTGGTATGTGATTAAAGAGTACCACCTCACCGATCAGGGCCAGTGCCGCTTTTGCGGAACCCGTTGTCCGGGCATTTTCGCCGGTCCGGTGGGCCACTGGGGCAGCCGGAGGCAGCCAGTACGTCTGGGGAATATTGTTTAAAGGATAATTCCCGATAGCATGAAAGGATGGGGTGAGATATTGGGTTATCAGACCGTTTGCCGCAGGACGCGGCAAGCCGAGCCCCCACGGACGGGTTCACGGCGAGTCTGAGAACCCAATATCTCACCCCATCCCCCAGGGCCAACGCACGCCCCCACCCCCAACCACATCACATTATCTTCATGATTTGAGATGCGGATTTAAATCTGTTGTGGTTCTTAATTTTGTCAATACCGTGACTGAACCGATAATGATAGTGGCTCCGATCCAAAAGTAGACAGAAGGAGAATTCCCCCAGATTATCCAGTCAAGCATACTGGAAAAAATCACTCCAACAAAAGCAAAAGGGGTTATTGCCGTTATATTAGTGCATTGTAAAGCTTTTGTAATAAAGATCTGGTACATTAATCCAAATACACCAACCATAATGAGCAGGTAAAGTTCATACCAAGAGGGTAGTACCCAATTGTAGGCGGTAACCATCGGAATGATAATGCTACTTATAAGATGAAAATAAAATACTATCTGTAATGATGATTCATATTTGCTGATCACTTTCAAGCTGATATACGCCAGTGCAGCAAAAGCGGCGCTGACCAATCCTATAGCCAGATAGATATTTGATGTCTCTTTTTGCTGGACAACCAATACAATATAGACACCGATAAATCCTGTGATGGTACAGACAATAACCAATAGCGCTGTTTTTTCTCGAAACATTAAAAAAACAAACAAGGGGATAAAAAGAGAGGCGGTATTCATCAAAAGAACAGCGGTTGAGACAGGCAGAAATTTTAGGCTGTAAAACATCAGCAGTATACTGATCAGTCCGGCCCCATTTCTCAGGATAAAATAGCCTGATCTGGTAATTTTAAAACTAAAATTCTTGGTTTTGAGGATTAGTGGAAGCGTAAATAACAACCCGATAAAGAATCTAAAGAATAGTGTTTCACTGGCTGGAATATTATCCGATGCAAGTTTAACGAAAAAACTCATTATCGCGATGCTGGCTTGAGCAATCACTATAAATAAAATAGCTTTATGGTAATTACCCTGTTTTGCTTCAGGTGATTTTGATTTCATATTTTAGGCTCTTTAAACTCTCTATATAGAAGAACCGAGAAGCATAAAATCAAATATCTTCTTTTTCTCCATATTGGCAAAAAAATCACGGGCAATCAATCGGCCATTGGTATAGTAATCCGTGCTATTTAAAATTGAGGAGAGCTCTATAATGGCGCGCATTACAGTGGAATCATAACCTGTCTGTAATCCCAGATTATACCATGGCACGATAGCATAGGGGACATCTTCGGAAAAATAGCGATGGTATATAGAGGGTGGGCACATCTTTTGTTGGTTATGAACAGGAGAGTGAATAGCGAAATCATAATAGGAAGGGTATTTTGTAGAATACAAAGATTCTATCAGGTCAAGGAAACTGGGTAGATTAATTCCATAATTCTCCCCTATTTTCTGTCTGTCACTATCGAGTTTTTCTACGATATGTGAAATATCAGGGCTAATTCCTTCTTTGTAGAAGTAATATTCCTGTTCACCTTGACCAATTCTCCCGACATTCGTCAGCATGAGGATAGGGTGATGTACTCCATTGAGATTATTAAACCCCACCTCAAGAACACTGGACTTTGGTGACAAACTTGAAGGGAAGTGACTGGATATTTTGTCAACCACCACTGCTGTATGTATTGATGGCATGGCAGCGATGCCTATTGTTTTCTTCACTTCAATAATAGTGACTTTACCCGGCTGTATGGAACGGCATGCATAGGGCAGGAGCTCCAAATCGGCCAGGTAAATTTTTTTCTCTATTCCCTGTTTTAAGAGCTCATTATAAAAATATATTGAACTAAAGCTACCTGTCAGGTTAGCTACGATTTGTCCTTTTCGCAAATAGGGAATCATTTTCCTGAATTGAGGGAGGTGGGCATAAGTAGGTAGAGTGAGGTAGATGACTTCAGCATCTTTGACAGCAAACTCAATATCTTTGGTTAAATGTCTCAAAGTAGCAAGCCCATTAACTTTCCCTTCCAGGTGGATGGTATTATCTATGATTCCATCCATAGAACCCGGATGTTGTTCATCTGCATAGAGTGTCACCTGATGCTCCAGCATTGATAAATGGGCAGCAAGCGCTTGCCCCCCATGACCACAGCCGATGATGGTAATTTTCATATTAACGTATCTCTTTTGTAATTAGTTTAACCCGGATGCAATCAATATCATTTGGGATAGCTGCAGCGTCATTGATTGCAAACACCAACTCAAAGTTAATTATTTGTTAAAAATATACCTAATAATTAATAAGTTGCATATAATTATTGAGTAATTAATTGTAAAATTGACTAACAAAATGTTGTACTGTGAGCTGATATTGATATCCCATAATTTGGGATGCGGATTCAAATCTGTTGTGGTAACTTGAAATTGCCTGGGATTGTGCTGTGGTGCTGCGGCCTGTGCGGGTAACGCTGTAACCTGAAGTAATCAGGGTATAAAAAAGAAAGACGGAATCCGTAATAAAACGTAATAATACAGTGGAGGCAAGCCATGGAGATGTTGTCAGGAGCCGAAATGATCGTTCAATCTTTGATCGATCAGGGGGTTGAACATGTATTCGGCTACCCGGGTGGCAGTGTATTGGACGTGTATGATGCCTTACACACACTCGGTGGGATCGAACATATTTTGGTGCGCCAGGAAGCCGGAGCGGTACATATGGCGGATGGTTACACCCGCGCGACCGGAAAAGTGGGGGTAGTGCTGGTAACCTCCGGACCGGGAGCCACTAACGCCATCACCGGTATTGCCACTGCCTATATGGACTCCATACCTATGGTGATCCTCTCCGGGCAGGTTGCCACCCCGCTGATCGGTAATGACGCCTTTCAGGAGTGCGATATGGTGGGCATTTCCCGTCCTATCGTCAAACACAGCTTCCTGCTCAAAAAAGCAGAAGATATCCCCCAGGTGCTGAAAAAAGCCTTCTATCTCGCCTCCACAGGCCGCCCAGGACCGGTTGTGGTGGATATGCCAAAAGATGTGCTTAATCCCGCGCTGAAATATGCCTATCGCTACCCGCAAGAGGTTAGCATGCGCTCCTATAACCCCACCAAACAGGGGCATAAAGGGCAGATCAGAAGAGCCCTGACCGCCCTGCAAAAAGCCAAACGGCCGATCCTGTATGTGGGCGGCGGCGTGATCACCGCAGGTTGTCATGATGAGGTACTCACCCTGGCAGAAAAACTGCAGCTACCGGTGACCTTCTCCCTGATGGGACTGGGCGCTTTTCCTGCGACCCATTCTCAGGCGCTGGGTATGTTGGGGATGCACGGCACCTATGAGGCCAATATGACTATGCACCATGCCGATTTGATCTTCGGTGTCGGGGTGCGTTTCGATGACCGCACCACCAATAATCTGGAAAAATATTGTCCGGACGCGCAAATTCTGCAGATTGATATCGATCCCACCTCCATTTCCAAAACGGTCAATACCGATATTCCTATTGTCGGCGATGCCAGGCTGGTGCTGCGCGAGATGCTGGACTTGCTGGAGAAAAATGGGATCGAACAGCAGGATAATGAGGCGCTGCACGACTGGTGGCAAAATATCAACCAGTGGCGTAGCCGCAAAAGCCTGAGTTATCAGCTCAGTGACACCTGCATCAAGCCGCAAGCGGTGATAGAGACCCTGTATCGCCTGACCGAAGGCAAAGCCTATGTGGCTTCAGATGTCGGCCAGCATCAGATGTTTGCCGCCCTCTATTATCCCTTTGATAAACCACGGCACTGGATCAACTCCGGGGGCCTTGGCACCATGGGATTTGGTCTGCCCGCCGCGCTGGGCGTCAAACTGGCTTTGCCGGAGGAAACTGTCCTCTGTATTACTGGTGATGGTAGCATCCAGATGAATATTCAGGAACTATCCACCGCGCTACAGTACGACCTGCCCATTGTGGTGGTTAATCTCAATAACCGTTTCCTGGGCATGGTGAAACAGTGGCAGGATATTATCTATGCCGGTCGCCACTCCCACTCTTATATGGAATCGCTGCCTGACTTTGTCAAACTGGCAGAAGCCTACGGTCATGTGGGGATCTCCATCAGCAAGCCCGAAGAGCTGGAGAGCAAACTGGCCGAGGCCCTGGCAATCAAAACGCGCCTGGTATTTGTGGATGTCCATGTGGATGAATCGGAACATGTGTATCCGATGCAGATCCGGGGGGGGGGGATGGATGAGATGTGGTTAAGCAAAACGGAGAGGAGCTAAGACTATGCGCCGGGTGTTATCAGTATTACTGGAGAATGAATCAGGGGCGCTGTCGCGGGTAGTTGGCCTGTTTTCGCAGCGGGGCTTTAATATTGAGAGTTTGACCGTTGCGCCCACAGAGGACCCGACGCTGTCACGCATGACCATCCAGACTACGGGCGACAGAAAAGTGCTCGAACAGATAGAAAAGCAGCTGCATAAACTGGTGGATGTGTTGCGTGTCAGCGAATTAAGTGAGGGAAGTCATGTTGAAAGGGAGATTATGCTGGTAAAATTGCAGGCGACAGGGTACGGACGTGAAGAGGTCAAACGCTCTGCCGACATTTTCCGCGGACAGATTGTGGATGTGACGGCATCGCTCTATACCGTACAACTGGCAGGCACCAGTGAGAAACTGGACGCATTTTTGGCAGCGGTAAGAGAGGTGTCAGAAATCGTCGAGGTGGCTCGCTCAGGTATTGTTGGCGTATCCAGGGGTGACAGGATAATGCGCTGATTGTGGACTATAGGGGTACAAGGTGAAACTTGATGAGATCGCTCGTCTGGCAGGCGTATCGCGCACGACCGCCAGTTATGTGATTAATGGTAAAGCCAGGCAATACCGTGTCAGCGAGAAGACGGTAGAAAAAGTGATGGTGGTGGTCAGGGAGCACAACTACCAGCCCAATGCCGTGGCTGCCGGGCTACGGGCAGGCAAGACCCGTTCCATTGGTCTGGTGATCCCGGACCTGGAGAACACCAGTTATACCCGCATTGCCAATTATCTGGAGCGGCAGGCACGTCAAAAGGGCTATCAGTTATTGATAGCCTGTTCGGAAGATCAGCCAGATAATGAGATCCGTTGTGTGGAGCACTTGTTACAACGCAAAGTCGATGCCATCGTGGTCTCCACTTCGTTACCGCAACAACACCCTTTCTATCAGCGTTGGGCCGGTAAAGAGTTCCCGGTGATCGCCCTGGACCGGACCCTGGACCCGCAGCATTTTATCAGTATCGGTGGGGCCGATCAGGAAGATGCCAATATGCTGGCGCAGGAGTTGCGGCGCTTTGATTTTTCCACCCTCTGTTATGTGGGCGCTCTGCCGGAACTGTCGGTCAGCCAGTTGCGGGAGCGGGGGTTCCGCGAGGCCTGGCAGGGAGATGCACGCAAGGTGGACTATCTCTATGCCGGTAGCTATGAGTGGGATGCCGCCGCTGAGACTTTCAGCCGCTGGCTGCACAATAATCCTCTGCCCCATGCGCTGTTTACCACTTCATTTTCTCTGCTGCAGGGGGTGTTGGATGTGATTTTGCGTAAGTATCGCCAACTGCCCACCGAGTTAACCATTGCCACTTTTGGTGATAATGAACTGCTGGATTTTCTGCCCTGTCCGGTGCTTTCCGTGGCTCAACGACATCGTGAGATCGCTGATCATGTGCTTGAGAAAGTGTTGGCTTGCCTTAATGAGCCTCATAAACCTGGTCCGGGGGTGATTCGCGTCAGTCGCGATCTGCTGCATAAGGGCAGTTTAAACCGTAATTAGCTCGTCAATAGCCAAAACACAACGCCTCGCGGTTATTAGCATAGCCGCGAGGCGTTGTGCTGCCTGCTTTTTAGTCCCATACGTTGTCTCTGCTACGGGAAATAATAGAAATATTATGTTACATAAAATGAATGTGTAGATAATAATAATTATTATTAATAATTAGCATGATATGGTAATTTGTATTAAATTTTTGTGCCAACCGTTACATATTAATAACACGTCACCATAGTGACAATATGCAATAAACACCACAGGTAATTCAATGGCAATGCAGAGTAATAGAAGTTTCTCAAATGCTCAAACCTATCGATGGACTACAATCGGCTTGTCAGCAATCCGAAGGGCACTGGAGGATATGGGGTTTAACGAGATTGTGCCGGCAATTTTATCATGTGAACTTGAACCTGGAGCGCTTCACTCCTACGCGGTGATTGGTGACCGCTTACGTCCCATCGTACAATACTTAAATTCAAATGATATTGAATGTCGAGTCTCTGTATCCGGTAAGGAGGCTTATTACTTGCCCGTAAGCCACAATTTTGAGAAGCAACAGGCGACAGAGTATCTGGACAGAGTCTATGTGATTGCACCCTGTATGCGTCTTTTACAAGAGGGGGAAGCGCAATCACGTAAGCATCTTAATACATTTTTTCAAATTGAAGTCGAATGGAAAACGGAATCAATGGCGGAGGTCCTTAAAACGGCCGAGACGCTTCTGGTTGATATGGCAAGAGTATTATCCAAAAAAATGGATAGTTTCCCCACCTTAAATACGCAAGTGAGTCAAAAGCACATCGGAGCAATAATGCTGGGTAACTACCCGCAGATGCGTTTTTCTGAAGTCCTTGAGATGGTGGGAGCAAATCCTGACCGTCAAACGGATCTGACCTTAGAAGAAGACCTGGCAATCAGCAAAAAATTTGATCGACCTTTCTGGATCTACAACTACCCCAAAGGGGTTCGTGATGCGGTATATCATGAAAATGCTGAAGGAAACTATGACACTTATGATCTGATGTTGCCTTTCGGTTATGGAGAAGCTGCGACGGGGGGGATTCGTCCGAAAACGGGCGAAGCGATTCTTGCTCAATCAACGGGTAATTTGGGAGAGCCTGAAGAGACTCTCACCTATGGTCATGCCAGATGGAAAAGTACCCGCCAGATCCAGACCGCCGGATTTGGCATTGGTCTTGAGCGTCTGCTTCGCTTCATTTCGGGGGCCGATACCGTTTTTGATTTCGTACAGCCGCACGACCATGGGCCGAATCGTAAAATTCCGGGAGTCTCATGATGAAAACAATTGAACATTATGTACTGGATTCAAAGGAGTATTCACAGATAGATAATCTGATAGGGCATATCCAGAAAATAATCAGTAGTGAAAATGATCTGTATCATATTGCTCAATATGCCATACAGAAGTTGCCTCACTCATTAAGGACCTTAATGACTGAATATCAAAATGGAAACCAACAAGTGGCATTATATATTAGTGGATTTCACGTAGACGATAATCAGATTGGTGCCACACCTGACAATAATTGTCCAAACTTGAATCGCCCGGTGATGCGTGAAGAAATCTATCTGACGCTGATGGGCAGCTGTTTGGGGACACCGTTTTCTTTTGCCAGTCAGCAGGGAGGGCACCTGACTCAGAATATCATTCCTATGAAGTCTGCCGAATTTTCCCAACTGGGGGCGGGGAGTAAGGATGAATTGGTTTGGCATACTGAGGATGCTTTTACTGATAAACGTCCAGATTTTCTTCTGTTGTTTGGGATGCGTAATCCGCTGAAGGTGGCAACCACAGTAGCGGTATTACCCCCTGAAACCAGTAAGGAAGATATCAATGCATTGTTTGCAGAGAACTTTTATTTTTTGCCGGACCCAGATCATGCCAGTCACCTGGCCAATACTACCTGTAAAGCGGAGCGCGAAACACATCAGAGAATGCAGGAGATGCTAAACAATCCGAAGAAGGGCAGTATTCTCTTTGGTGATCCCGTTCACCCCTGTTTGCGCTTGGATCCGAAGTTTATGAAACCGGTCTGTACTGAAGACAAATCATGGGCTGCCTATAACCGTTTGGTTGAGAGGATTGATGCCGCGCAGCAAGATATTGTTATCAACCAGGGAGAACTTTTGATAGTTAACAATCATCGTGCTGTGCATGGTCGTCGCGCTTTTAATACACACTATGATGGTCATGATCGCTGGATAAAAAAGATTAACATCAGACAGAAGCACAACCAGAAGCAGGAAAACCCTGCGTTACAGGAGAGTTCCTTTGTAATCTGGTAATGGATGTGAACATTTTTAATCAGTGTATTGATATACAGTGCAAACTCTTGGTATGACGGTTTACGTTGTAATAATAAAACGAGTTTGCACTGCCCTGCGCAGTACTCAGTGAGAGGGGATTTTCTGCTATCTCTGAAATCCCCGACGAGGAAGTGTAGTCATATCACTTTTTTGAGTGAAAAATAAACAAAAAGTGTGATGCAGGTTAGAAAATGATTAAATTATAATTAATCATTGGCTGAATTGATTTAGCTGCATAACAACATTGGATAACCATTTAACGATCATCATGTTGCAATATTCTCTCCCCTCTAATTATCCTCCTTTATGACTTTGTTTAATCCCATTCTCTCTTAAATAATGCGCTTTAAAAGCAAGCTTATCTTGACAAGCTTTTCATCCCCTCCTTAAACTTCATAGTATAAGTGGGAAATTGTGGGGTAAAGTGGTAGTAAAGGGCGACCTGGGGGTAAAACTTGTTTCGTGGCGCAACGGCGGTTCATCTTGATAATAAAGGTCGGTTAGCAGTCCCGACACGTTATCGAGATCTGTTAAGCGTAGAATCACAAGGGCAAATGGTCTGTACCATTGACCTCCATCAACCCTGCCTGCTGCTTTATCCACTGCCCCAGTGGGAAATTATAGAGCGTAAACTGTCACAACTCTCCAGCATGAACCCGGTGGAGCGCCGAGTGCAACGTCTGTTGCTGGGACATGCCAGCGAATGTCAGATGGATGGGGCGGGGCGTATTTTGATCGCCTCCACATTACGGCAACATGCCAGTCTGAGCAAAGAGGTGATGCTGGTGGGGCAGTTGAACAAATTTGAGCTGTGGGATGAGCAGACCTGGTACCAGCAGATCAAGGCGGATATTGATGCTGAGCAATCCACGATGGAACCTTTATCGGAGCGACTACAGGATTTATCACTTTAACGATGTCATCAGCATATAAACATACTGCCGTTTTACTGGATGAGGCGGTACAGGGGCTCAATATCCGCAAGGAGGGGATCTACCTTGACGGTACATTTGGTCGGGGCGGTCATTCGCGTCATATTTTGGCGCAATTAGGGCCAGAGGGCAGATTACTGGCGATCGACAGAGATCCTCAGGCGATTGCCACAGCACAAGAGATAAAGGATAGCCGTTTTACCATTATTCATGGTCCTTTCTCCCATTTGGCGGAGTATATGGACCGTGAAGGGTTAACGGGAAAAATAGATGGTGTGTTGCTGGATTTGGGGGTGTCATCGCCACAGCTTGATGATCCCCTGCGGGGCTTCTCCTTTATGCAGGAGGGGCCGCTGGATATGCGCATGGATCCCACCAGGGGAGAGTCCGCAGCACAGTGGTTACAGCATGCAGATGAACAGGATATTGTCCGGGTATTAAAGACATTTGGCGAAGAGCGGTTCGCCAGACGTATTGCCAGAGCGATTATCGCCCAGCGTCAGCAGGCGGCGATAACCAGCACGAGGCAACTGGCCGAGTTAATTGCAGCCGCGATACCGGTGCATGAACGACACAAACATCCGGCCACGCGTAGCTTTCAGGCAATACGTATCCATATCAATCGTGAGCTGGAGGAGATTGAGGGCGCGTTAGACGGTGCTATTGCAGTTCTGGCACCGAAGGGACGGCTGGCGGTTATTACGTTTCACTCTCTCGAGGATCGAATAGTGAAGCGTTTTATCCGCCAGCACACTAAGGGAGTAGAGATTCCGGCGGGGTTGCCTTTAACGGAAGCGCAATTACAGATGCGGGGTGGTCGTGACCTGAAGACGTTGTCGAAGGTGATGCCCGGTGAACAGGAGGTCGCTGAGAATCCGCGGGCGCGCAGTGCCATATTACGGTTGGCAGAGAGAGTGGCATCATGATTCAGGGTGAGCGTCATAGCTTGATCACCATTATTGGCAGCGATCTGCTGCGAATGAACAAGTTGCCTTTGCTGTGCCTGTTGCTCGTCCTGTCATCAGCGCTGGCAGTGGTATTGACCACTCATCGTACCCGTTTGCTTATTGCGGAGCGGGAACAGCTTATTCTGCAGCGGGAAGCGTTGGATATTGAGTGGCGCAATCTAATTCTGGAGGAGAATGCCCTGGCGGATCATAGTCGTGTGGAGCAGATTGCCACTGACAAGCTGCATATGCAGCATGTGACCCCGGCACAGGAAAATATTATTGTTCAGTAGCAGGTTATTATAACAATGAGAGCACCGAGAGCCGCAGCATATCGAGTCAAACGTCAGGAAGAAGCAGCCAGTTTTGTTAACTGGCGTTTTTCCCTGGTTTGCGGCTGCCTGCTATTTGCGTTAGTGGCTCTGATTATACGGGCAGGCTGGTTACAGGTGGTGAGCCCGGAGCGGCTGGTCAAAGAGGGGGATATGCGCTCTCTGCGCATTCAGGAGATCCCCACAGCGCGGGGCATGATCACCGATCGTTCAGGGCGACCCCTGGCGGTGAGTGTGCCGGTAGATGCGGTCTGGGCCGATCCCAAAGAGCTTAATGAGAAAAGACCGAATATGCTCGATCCGCGCTGGAAGGCGCTGGCCGATGCGCTCAATATCCCTTTATATAAACTGTCGGAAAAGTTGGGTAGCAATCCCAATGGTCGCTTTGTCTATCTGGCCCGCCAGGTCACGCCTGCTATCGCCGAATATGTCAATGAGTTAAAACTGCACGGTATCTATCTCAAGCGGGAATCACGCCGTTTTTATCCTTCAGGTCAGGTTACTGCTCATGTTATCGGCTTTACCAATATCGATGGTACCGGTATCGAAGGGGTGGAAAAGAGCTTCGACCGCTGGCTGACAGGCCAGCCTGGGGAGAGAACGGTACGTAAAGATCGTTTTGGTCGGGTGATTGAGGATATCTCCTCTGTGGACAGCCAGGCCGCGCACAATTTAACCCTGAGTATCGATGAGCGTCTGCAGGCGATTTTGTACCGTGAGGTGAGCAATGCGGTTGCCCTGAATCAGGCCGAATCGGGCACAGCGGTGCTGGTGGATGTCAATACCGGTGAAATTCTCGCCATGGTCAACAGTCCCTCGTATAATCCCAACAATCGGGAAGGGGCTAACAATGACACCTTTCGTAACCGGGCGATCACCGATATTTTTGAGCCGGGTTCGACGGTCAAACCCCTGGTGGTGATGACGGCGTTAGAACATCATATTGTTAAAGAAAATTCGGTGCTGAATACGCTGCCCTACTATATCAGCGGACACCAAATTAAGGATGTGGCCCGCTACGCAGAGCTCTCCATCACCGGTATTTTGCAAAAATCGAGTAACGTGGGCGTCTCAAAATTAGCCCTGGCAATGCCCGCTTCGGCGCTGGTGGACACCTATACACAGTTCGGTTTTGGTCAGCCGACCAAACTGGGGCTGATCGGCGAGAGCAGTGGCCTGTTTCCGGATCGCAAGCGCTGGTCGAATTTAGACCGTGCCACCTTCTCCTACGGTTATGGCCTGATGGTGACGCCGCTACAACTGGTGCGCGCTTATGCCACCATTGGCAGCTTTGGTATTAGCCGGCCCTTATCCATCACCAAGGTGGACCCTCCGGTGCCAGGTATACGCGTCTTTCCGGAAGAGGTGGTGCGCAAGGTGGTGCATATGATGGAGAGCGTGGCTCTGCCCGGCGGGGGCGGAACACGGGCGGCGATTAAAGGCTATCGTATCGCCATCAAAACCGGTACTGCCAAGAAGGTGGGGCCGGATGGTCGTTATGTCGATAAATATATTGCTTATACCGCAGGCGTGGCCCCGGCCAGCAATCCGCGTTTCTCCCTGGTGGTGGTGATCAACAATCCTCAGGGGGGACAATATTATGGCGGTGCGGTCTCGGCGCCGGTTTTTGGCTCCATCATGGGCAGTGTGTTACGTACGATGAATGTGGAGCCGGATGCCCTGGAAAATATCAATAAAGATGAGTTGGTGATCAACAGCAAGAAAACAGAGGATGAAAGCGGTGGCAGATCGTAATTTGCGCGAGTTGCTCGCGCCCTGGAACCCTGATGTTCCCTCCTGTCCATTACGGGAGATGGTACTTGATAGCCGTCAGGCGGCGGCGGGCGATCTGTTTATTGCACTCAAAGGGCATCAGGTGGATGGTCGTCACTATATTCCCCAGGCGATTGCTCAGGGGGTGGCGGCGGTAATTGCTGAGGCCGAAGGTGAGCAGGCTGAGGGAACACTGCTCTACCAGCATGGGATCCCAATTCTCTATTTGACCCATCTCGATCAGCGCCTGTCAGAGCTGGCAGGGCGTTTCTATCAACACTCCGCCAGCCAGATGCGTGTGATTGGCGTGACCGGCACCAATGGTAAAACCACGATCACCCAATTGCTGGCTCAGTGGGGCCGGGCGCTGGGGGAGACCACGGCAGTAATGGGTACCCTGGGTAATGGTCTGCTCGGTGAGGTGGTGCCGACGGAGAATACCACCGGCTCGGCAATAGAGGTGCAGCAAAAGCTGGCTGAATTTCAGCAGCAGGGGGCGACCCTGGCAGCGATGGAGGTCTCTTCCCATGGTCTGGTGGAGCATCGGGTGCGGGGTATCTCCTACAGCGCGGCGGTCTTTACCAATCTGAGCCGTGATCATCTCGATTACCATGGGGATATGCAGCAGTATCAGGCGGCCAAATGGCTGCTGTTCTCCAGCCATCAGGTGGGCAAAATTATTATTAATGCCGATGACAGCGTGGGCAGCCAGTGGCTGGCGCGTTTGCCGCAAGCGGTGGCGGTCTCCATGGAGAACAAGCTGCCTGCTGGCTGGCAGGGGCAATGGCTGTCAGCGCGTAAGGTGACTTACCATGAGCGCGGTGCCCTGATTGAGTTTGATTCCAGTTGGGGGCCAGGGACATTGCCCAGCCATCTGGTGGGGGCATTTAATGTCAGTAATTTACTGCTGGCGCTGGCCACCTTGCTGGCGCTGGATTATCCCCTGGCAGAATTATTGCGCAGCGCCGATAGCCTGAGGCCGGTGTGCGGGCGTATGGAAGTGTTTAGCCGTGCAGGACGAGCAACCGTGATCGTGGATTACGCCCATACCCCCGATGCGCTGGAAAAGGCGCTGCAGGCGGCGCGTCTCCATTGTCAGGGGCAACTATGGTGTCTGTTTGGCTGTGGTGGCGATCGGGATAAGGGCAAACGACCGTTAATGGGCGCGGTGGCGGAGCAGTTTGCGGACAAGGTCATCGTCACCGATGATAACCCACGCACCGAAGAGCCACGAGAGATTATCAAAGATATTCTGGCCGGTTTGCTGGATGCAGGCCGGGTACAGGTGATCCATGGTCGGGCTGAGGCCGTGACCAGCGCAGTGATCCAGGCCAAAGAGCAGGATATTGTGGTAATTGCCGGTAAAGGCCATGAAGATTATCAACTGGTGGGTCATCAGCGTCTGGATTACTCAGATCGCACCACGGTGGCGCGCCTGCTGGGAGGATTAGTATGATTCCTGTCAGCCTGACAACACTGGCTCCTCTGCTTCAGGGGCAATTACTGGGTTCACCGGTGACCATCAGCAGTGTTACTACCGATACGCGTAAAATCCGCAAGGGAGATCTCTTTGTCGCCCTGCAGGGGGAGCGTTTTGACGGCCATCACTTTGCTGAGCAGGCTCTGGCACAGGGCGCAGCAGCGCTGCTGGTCAGTCGGCCTGTGGCGCTGGATATTCCCCAGTTGATAGTGCCGGATACCACCCAGGCGCTGGGCCAACTGGCCGCCTGGGTTCGCCAGCAGGTGCCCGCCAAAGTGGTGGCGCTGACCGGCTCTTCCGGTAAAACCTCGGTGAAGGAGATGACCGCCGCTATTTTATCCCGCTGTGGCAGCGTGCTGTTTACTGAGGGCAATTTAAATAATGAGATCGGTGTTCCCCTGACGCTGTTGCGTTTAACCCCGGAGCATCAGTATGCGGTGATAGAGCTGGGTGCCAATCACGCCGGGGAGATCGCCTATACCGCCGCGCTGGTGCAGGCGCAGGCGGCGTTGATCAATAATATCAGTCAATCCCATTTGGCCGGTTTTGGCTCCCTGCAAGGGGTTGCCAGCGCCAAGGGGGAGATTTTTGCCGCGCTGCCCCCGCAAGGGATTGCGATTATCAATAGCGAAAGTCAGGACCTGGCGCAGTGGACGCCACTGCTGTCCACCTGTACGGCGTGGCACTTTTCGGCTGCCGGTGATACGACGGCAGATTTTTATGCCTCAGCGGTGCAGATAACCCCTGAAGGTACGCGTTTTACCCTGCATACCCCACAGGGGGAGACCCCGGTGGCGCTGCCCTTTACCGGTCGGCATCATATAGCCAATGCCCTCGCCGCCTCTGCCCTGGCACTGTCCGTGGGCGCGCCTTTAAGTGAGGTGGCACCGGCACTGGCTGGATTACGCGCCGTAGTCGGACGCCAGTTTCCCCTGCGACTGGCCGCAGATAAATTGCTGCTGGATGACAGTTATAACGCCAATGTGGGTTCAATGACGGCAGCGATTGCCACCCTGGCCGAGATGCCGGGTTACAAAGTGTTGGTGGTCGGCGATATGGGCGAGTTGGGTGAAACTTCTGTGGCGTGCCATCAGCAAGTGGGACAAGCCGCCGCAGCCGCAGCCATAGATTGCGTGCTCAGTGTGGGCCTGAATAGCGAACAGATCAGTCTGTACAGTGGTAAAGGCAGACATTACGCGGATAAAGCGGCTCTGGTGGCAGAGCTGTTCAATATTTATCAACATCACGACAAAATCACCTTTCTGGTTAAAGGCTCCCGCTCCACGGCCATGGAGCAGGTTATTGAGGGATTACAGGAGAAAATCGCATGTTAGTGTGGCTGGCTGAACATTTGGTTCAATACTATTCCGGTTTTAACGTCTTTTCCTATTTGACGTTCCGGGCTATTGTCAGCCTGCTGACCGCACTGGCGATCTCGTTATGGATGGGGCCGAAACTGATCGCCTGGTTACAGAAATTGCAGATTGGCCAGGTGGTGAGAAATGATGGTCCTGAGTCCCACTTCTCTAAGCGCGGCACGCCCACCATGGGCGGGGTGATGATTCTGGTCTCCATCGTGATCTCGATTTTGTTGTGGGCTCAGCTGTCTAATGCCTATGTCTGGTATGTGCTGCTGATCCTGCTGGGGTTTGGTGCCATTGGCTTTGTCGATGATTATCGCAAAGTGGTACGCAAAGATACTGCCGGTCTGATCGCCCGCTGGAAATATTTCTGGCAATCGGTCATCGCTCTGGTGGCAGCGTTTGGCCTTTACGCCATGGGTAAGGATACGGCAGCGACCCAACTGGTGGTGCCCTTTTTTAAAGATATCATGCCTCAGCTGGGGCTTTTTTACATTTTACTGACCTACTTCGTTATCGTCGGCACCGGCAATGCGGTCAATCTTACCGACGGCCTGGATGGTCTGGCGATTATGCCGACGGTGTTGGTGGCAGCAGGGATGGCGCTGGTGGCCTGGGCTACGGGTAATGTTAAATTTGCCGCCTATCTGCATATTCCCTATATTCGCCACGCCGGTGAACTGGTGATTGTCTGTACTGCCATCGTCGGTGCCGGTCTCGGTTTCTTATGGTTTAACACCTATCCGGCCCAGGTATTTATGGGCGATGTGGGCTCTCTGGCTCTGGGGGGCGCGCTGGGTATTATTGCCGTTCTGCTGCGTCAGGAGCTGTTACTGCTGATTATGGGCGGGGTGTTTGTGATGGAGACCCTGTCGGTGATCTTGCAAGTGGGTTCGTTTAAGTTACGCGGCCAGCGAATATTTCGCATGGCCCCCATCCATCACCACTACGAGTTAAAAGGCTGGCCGGAACCACGGGTGATCGTGCGTTTCTGGATTATTTCACTGATGCTGGTGCTGATAGGCCTGGCAACGTTAAAGGTACGCTAAATGGCACGTTATCAGGGACGCAAGGTGGTGATAGTCGGTCTGGGATTGACCGGGCGTTCCTGTGTCGATTTCTTTATCGCCAGAGGCGTGCTGCCGAGGGTGATGGACACCCGCGCAACCCTGGATGTGTCGTATCTGCCTGCAGGGGTGGAGTGCCATCTGGGCGGATTAAACGAACAGTGGCTGCTGGAGGCGGACCTGCTGGTGGTGAGTCCGGGTATGGCGCTTTCCACGCCGATACTGCAGCGGGCTGCCCAGGCAGGGATAGAGATCGTGGGCGATATTGAGCTGTTCTGTCGCGAGGCAGACGCGCCGATCATCGCTATCACTGGTTCTAATGGCAAGAGTACGGTGACAACCCTGGTGGGTGAGATGGCGAGCGCCGCAGGCTGGCAAGTCGGCGTCGGCGGCAATATCGGTCAGCCCGCACTGACCCTGCTCAATACGCCCTGTCAGCTTTATGTGCTGGAGCTCTCCAGCTTTCAACTGGAGACCACCCAGAGTCTGCGTGCGGCGGCGGCGACGGTGCTTAATATCAGCGAAGATCATATGGATCGCTATCCTCAGGGGCTGGCGCAGTATCAGCAGGCGAAACTGAAAATTTATCATGGTGCCTGTTGTGCTGTCTTTAATGATGAAGATGCACTGACCCGACCACCTGCAGAACAGGGGCAACGCACGCTGAGCTTTGGGCTCTCTACCGGGGAGTATCATCTGGCGTCCGCAGAGGGAACCGAGTGGCTGTGCTGTGGCCAGGAGAAGCTACTGGAGACCTGCAAGCTCAAACTGGTGGGGCGCCATAATGCGCTCAATGGGCTGGCGGCGCTGGCACTGGTAGATGCGGTGGGTGTACCCCGTCCGGCGTCGCTACAGGCGCTGCAAACCTTTGCCGGTCTTGACCACCGCTTTCAATTGGCGTGGGAGCATAATGGCGTACGCTGGATCAATGACTCAAAATCCACCAATGTAGGCAGCACCCTGGCCGCGTTGAGCGGGCTTAAAGTTGCGGGGGTATTACATCTGCTGCTCGGTGGCGATGGCAAGGGGGCAGATTTCTCACCATTGCAAGCGTGTTTAGGCGGGGAGCGCATCCGTTTGTACTGTTTTGGTCGTGATGGCGACAAGTTGATGGCGTTACGGCCACAAGTGGCCCTGCGTACCGAAACCCTGCAGCAGGCCATGGAACAAATTGCCAGCCAGGTGAATCCGGGAGATCTGGTATTACTGTCTCCGGCTTGCGCCAGTCTGGATCAATTTCGTAATTATGAGCAGCGTGGCCATGAGTTTACCCGTCTGGCACAGGAGCTGGGATAATGCGCATACCGGTATTGTCACTGCTACAGCAATTACTCGACTGGTGCACCGGCGCCAGAGAGAGCGATGTGATTGCGACTCAACAGCTTTATGACCGTACTCTGGTGTGGTTAACGCTGGGCCTGATGAGTCTGGGCCTGGTGATGGTGACCTCCGCGTCTATGCCGGTGGCTCAGCGTCTGACTCAGGATCCGTTCTTCTTTGCCAGGCGTGATCTGCTCTATTTTGCCCTGGCGTTTGGTCTGTCTCTGGTTACCTTGCGGATACCGATGGCGGTGTGGCAGCGCTACAGTTCACTTCTGCTGCTGCTGACCTTATGCCTGCTGGTGCTGGTGCTGCTGTTGGGCAGCTCAGTCAACGGTGCCTCGCGCTGGATCCCGCTGGGGGTATTGCGCTTTCAGCCAGCAGAATTATCGAAACTGGCGCTGTTCTGTTACCTCTCCAGCTATCTGGTGCGCAAGGTGGAAGAGGTGCGCAACAGTTTCTGGGGCTTTTGTAAGCCCATGGCGGTGATGGTACTGCTGGCAGTATTATTGCTGGCCCAGCCCGATTTGGGCACGGTGGTG
>JBOFSC010000411.1:0-1772 GCA_051651345.1 Enterobacteriaceae bacterium | reverse complement strand
CCGTAATGGCGCCATTCAGGTGGATGATCAGGGCCGGGCCACCATCAACGGCTTGCCGGTGGTAGGGGAAACCGGGCCGGTGATTCTGCCGCCCTTTTCCTCTGTCTCTATCGGTAATGATGGCACCATTACGATCATTCCCGAAGATGGCGATATGAAAGCGCCGATGGATGTGGATCGGTTAAAGCTGGTCACCATTGCGCCGCGTAATCTGAGTAAAAATGCCGATGGCTATCTGGTGGCGACCCGGGGTCGGGCGCGTGCGGATGATTCCGTGCAACTGGTGAGTGGTCATCTGGAAACCAGCAATGTGTCGGCGATTAACGAGATGGTCTCTACGGTCTCTTTGAACCGCCAGTTTGAAGCACAGATTAAGATGATGAAGGCCGCCGAAGGGCTGGCCCAGGCAGGCAACCGGCTGATTCGCGGTGCCTGACAGAAAACATAATAAGAAGGAAAGTGGATAATGAATCCAGCATTATGGGTCAGTAAAACAGGCTTAGTGGCACAGGATGCCAAGATGACGGCCATCGCCAACAACCTGGCCAACGTCAACACCACCGGTTTTAAACGGGATCGGGTGGTATTTGACGATCTCTTCTATCAAAACCAGCGTGCACCGGGTGCGCAGATGGATCAGAACACCATGGCACCGGGCGGTATTCAGTTTGGTACCGGCGTTAAGGTATCCGGGACTCAAAAGCAGTTTACCGTCGGCAATATTCAGGTCACCTCGCAAGATATGGATGTGGCGATTACCGGCCAGGGCTTTTTCCAGGTGGAAACCCAGGATGGCGATATCGCCTATACCCGTGCGGGTAATCTGCGTGTCAATGCCGATGGTGTGGTCACCAATACCGTGGGTATGCCCCTGATTCCACAAATTGAGCTGCCGGAAAACACCAAAAAAGTGACCATCGGTAAAGATGGTACGGTTACGGCTCAGGTGGGCGGTGAGACTGATCCGGTCGAAGTGGGTCAGATCACCCTGGTTAACTTTGTTAATCCGGCTGGCCTTGAAGCTATCGGTGGCAACCTGTTTAAAGAAACTGCCGCCAGCGGTGAAGCTGTGGAAGGGGTACCAGGGGAAGAAGCACTGGGACAACTGGAACAGGGTTCACTGGAGGGCTCCAACGTCCAGGTGGTCGAGGAGATGGTGGAGATGATTTCGGTGCAGCGCGCCTACGAGATGAACGTCAAGATGGTATCGACGGCTGGGGATATGCTGCAGTACCTCAATCAGAATGCTTAAATCAGAACGATGAAAAATAATCTGGTGTTAATCATAGCGCTGCTGGCGCTGACAGGATGTGGTACGCCAACCTATCTGGCGACGAAGGATGACAAGGATTTTGCTCCGCCGGAAGAGTGGATGGCGGAGCCCCAGCCTGTATCGGGCGGCGGCTTGTATCAGCCAGGCTATAACTGGTCTTTGATGCAGGATCGCCGTGCCTATCGGGTGGGGGATATCCTGACGATTCGTCTGGATGAATCCACCCAATCCAGCAAACAGGCCAGAACCAATTTTGGCAAGAAAAACGATGTCAATATGGGGATACCGAAAGCCTTTGGTCAAACCTATGACAAACTGGAAGGCTCTGTCGAAGGCAAGCGCAGCTTTAACGGCAACTCCTCATCCCAGCAGCAGAATATGTTACGCGGTGCGATCACCGTGTCCGTGTTCAGGGTGCTGCCGCATGGGATACTGGCGGTGCGGGGTGAAAAATGGCTGACCCTGAATCAGGGCGATGAGTATATGCGGGTGACGGGTC
>JBOFSC010000410.1:0-3640 GCA_051651345.1 Enterobacteriaceae bacterium | reverse complement strand
TAACGAAGCCACGTTCACCCAGTGCCTTGCTGAGATGAAGAGGGCGGCAAAGGCGGGGTGCGATTCAACGCGGGATCTGGTGGCTAAAATTGGCCGTGCCAGCCGTCTGGGTGAGCGCTCCCGTGGGGTGCAGGATGCCGGTGCCACGTCATGTTATCTGCTGTTATGTCAGTTGGCGGAGGAGGTTGAGTTACGGATGGAGGCGCTGAACGTCTCTGATCACTAAGGTGTTAACAATGAGGGGGACCAGAGGTGCGTCCCCTGACAATATTATTTTTTAGCGGATTCTTTAGTTTTCTGTTGCTCGACCAGGGCGCTGAATTTAAGTTTGCCAGTATCATTGCGCAGCAGGGAGGAAAAGGGAGCGCCGAATAGAGCGTGGGGATACATATGGTGAGGATGACCAAAAACATCCCGCTTAATTAACTCAATGAGATTTTTGTTTATTTCTGCGATATAGATACTTAAATTTTTGAATGCACCATTAATTCTTCTGCTCCCTGCCGTGTTTGGAGGCGGGGCCTGATGTAATTTTTCCCATAAATCTTTGGCCTTTTTTCCCTCCACTGTGAATTCATGTTTCTCATAGTCTGGATACAGGCTATCTTCATCAGCGGTATGGTGGCTGTATGCCTGGAGTAATAAGCCGATAGCACTTTCAACCTCCGTCTGATGACGGACCAATTTCATCTGAGATGCCACCCATGCCTGTGCTAAGGGCGGATGGTTCGACATCATCTGTTTTTGCAGGTTATCCAGATTACCCAGGTGGAGGATAGATTGCTTTTCTGTTTTAACGCCATACATATAGCCTGGCTCGCCATCGTTTCCGGGCACATAGTGGATCTGCTGAAACAAGCGTTTTGCCACTTGTAGATCATCGGGGCATTCAGGGAAAAAATCCTGTGCCATACCCTCTATATATTGGTTTAGCATCAGGACATATTCGTGTGAGGCATCAAAGACAATGCTCTCTTTGAACAGGTTATGGTTATCATTATCCACCAGACGAAATTGCAGACAATACTCTGAACCAGGGGGGGCTGCTCTTGCTGCATGGATAAAAAAATGATTTTTATAATCCGCACCAGCCAGGGAATAGAGATGTGAGAATTGTCTTATAGTATCAATAACCTGACAGACAGAAACTTTACCCTCTATTCTCATAGGAAGATGGGTCAGCGCATGAACCAGTTTTAAAACCTGATATTTATCATAGTAACCCAGGTGATCCAGATGGGCGAGAGAATCCCAGAGAGGATCCTTGAATAGTTCCTTTTCACTGCTAGTGTCAATGGCACTGTCTATTTCCTCTCTGGAGAAGAGCGTAATGTACTCAGGGGTGTGGGCAGCAAAAACAACAGGCATAGGGTTACGTCACTTATCATGGAATAAGAATAAAGAAGTGCGAGGGGCACTGTTAAAATATAGTCAATGCACGGCTAAAATCAATTTTAATTAACAATTTCACAACAATATTTCCATAACAATTGCCTGATTATCGCCATAAAGGTTGATTTTGCCTGCAGGCGACCTCATGCTACTCTTTAAAATCGTTTATAGTGTTATCAATGTCGTCTACCTTTGAGTTCAGGTGCCTCTATGACCAATCCATTGCTTGCCAGCCATGAGCTGCCCCCATTTTCTGCCATTGAACCACAACATGTTGTGCCTGCCGTCCAGTCTGCTCTGGCTCAGTGCCGGCAGAAGGTGGAAGAGGTTGTCTCCTTAACAGAACCCTATACCTGGGACAATCTGTGCCAGCCGCTGGCAGAATCTGATGACCACCTGAGCCGTGTCTGGTCGCCGGTCAGCCATCTGAATGCCGTGAAAAATAGTGCCGAATTGCGTGAAGCTTACGAACAATGCCTGCCACTACTCTCTGAGTACAGCACCTGGGTTGGGCAGCATGAGGGCTTATATCGCGCCTATTGTCAGTTGCACCAAAGTGAGCAGTTTGCTTCGTTGAGCCAGGCACAGCGTAAAGCTATAGAGAATGTTCTGCGTGATTTCAAGCTGTCAGGTATCGATCTGCCGGAAGAAGAGAAGAAGCGCTATGGCGAAATCGTGGCCCGTTTATCGGAGCTGGGCTCTCGTTTCAGCAACAACGTCCTGGATGCCACTATGGGCTGGACTAAGTTGATCAGCGATCAGGGCGAGCTGGCTGGGCTGCCTGAGAGCGTACTGGCCGCCGCACAGGCACTAGCCGAAAGTAAGCAGCAGCAGGGTTGGCTGTTGACCCTGGATATGCCGAGCTACCTGCCGGTAATGACTTATTGCGATAATCGCGCCTTGCGCAGCGAAATGTATCAGGCCTTTATCACCCGGGCTTCAGAGCAGGGCCCTAATGCTGGTCAGTGGGATAACAGTGAGGTGATGGCCGAGGAGTTAGCGTTACGTCATGAACTGGCGCAGCTCCTGGGTTTCGCCACTTTTGCCGATAAATCACTGGCGACCAAAATGGCGGAGAGCCCGCAGCAGGTACTGGATTTCCTGCATGATCTGGCGCAGCGTTCCAAACCACAAGGGGAGGAGGAGCTACGCCAACTGCGTCAGTTTGCCCAGACCCATTTCAATGTCACCGAGCTGGAGCCCTGGGATATCTCCTATTACAGTGAAAAGCAGAAACAGTATCTGTATGCCATTGATGATGAACAACTTCGTCCCTATTTCCCGGAGCAAAGGGTGCTGGAGGGGCTGTTTGAAGTGGTCAGAATGCTGTTTGGTGTCACCGTCAAGGAACGCAAAGGCGTCGATGTCTGGCATCCTGAAGTGCGCTTTTTCGATCTCTGTAATATAGAGGGAGAGGTTTTTGCCAGCTTCTATCTGGATCTCTACGCCCGTGAACACAAACGCGGTGGGGCCTGGATGGATGAACTGGTGGGAAAAATGCGTTTTGCCGACGGTCAGGTACAAAAACCGGTGGCCTATCTTACCTGTAACTTTAACCGCCCACTGGGGGGTAAACCCGCGCTGTTTACCCATGATGAGGTCACCACCCTGTTCCATGAGTTTGGTCATGGCTTGCACCATATGCTGACCCGTATCGATACCCCAGGAGTTTCCGGGATTCACGGGGTGCCATGGGATGCAGTAGAGCTGCCCAGTCAGTTTCTGGAAAACTGGTGCTGGCAACAGGAAGCGCTGGCCTTTATCTCTGGTCACTATGAAACCGGAGAGCCGCTGCCCCAGGAGATGCTGGATAAGTTGCTGGCGGCGCGTAACTATCAGACTGCGCTGTTTATTTTGCGTCAGCTGGAGTTTGGTCTGTTCGATTTCCGCCTGCACAGCGAATACAACCCAGCCCAGGGCGCACGTATTCTGCCAACCCTGGCGGAGGTGAAGCGTGAAGTGTCGGTGATTGCCACTCCACACTGGGCTCGTTTCCCCCACGCCTTCAGCCATATTTTTGCTGGTGGCTATGCCGCAGGTTACTACAGCTATTTATGGGCGGAAGTGCTGTCAGCAGATGCCTTCTCCCGTTTTGAGGAAGAGGGAATTTTTAATCCCAAAACAGGACAAGAGTTTCTTGAGATCATTCTGTCTCAGGGAGGCTCTGATGAACCCATGAACCTGTTTAAACAGTTCCGTGGTCGGGCACCGCAACTGGATGCCATGCTGCGTCACTATGGGATTAAAG
>JBOFSC010000409.1:0-13249 GCA_051651345.1 Enterobacteriaceae bacterium | reverse complement strand
CGGGCACTATTGGTTTTGCCACGGTGCGGGCCGGGGATATTATCGGTGAACACACGGCGATCTTTGCCGATATCGGGGAACGCCTTGAGATCAGCCACAAAGCCTCCAGCCGTATGACCTTTGCCAATGGAGCCCTGCGCGCCGCACTCTGGCTGGCGCAACAGCCAGACGGTCTGTACGATATGCGCGATGTACTGGGGTTGAAAGAGTAAACCCGCAGGGGGAGATAGCCAGTCTGAAGTCAGTTGGATAGCTCCCCTCAGCGCACCGAAACCGCCCGGAATAATTGCTTACAAACTAGCCTCTCCCGCGCCTGCCCGGCATCTATACTCAGGATCATCACCTGGCACATTGAGGCCAATATATGCTGCCCGTGACTCCAAAGCGTTCTCTCCAGCCTGCAGCACCTGAAGATGCTGCCGGAGAGGCGACACCGTGCCCATTTCAGGCCATCGAGCCGCGTCTGCGCGACTTAAGGGATTTGCTGCACAGGGAGGAAGCGTGGTACCGCGAGCAGCAGACCGATGAACCCACTATTTTTGCCAGCGTTGTCAGGGAGATCCTGGCCCACGCCATCCTGGGTGACGCCGGGGTCAATGTCACGGCAGGGGATAAGACTCTCTCCTTTCATCAGGAAAGGGCAGTCAGAGGCAAGGGGTTGCGTGTTCACTACGGAGATAAGGAGATTCTTCTGCCCCTTTCGTGGCATGAATTATCCGCCCTGTTACAGATAGACAGGGTGAAAAATCCCATAAATTATGCTGTTAGCCAAAGTGAAAGTCGTGACTGGCTGGTCAACTGCGATCTGAGCAATCTCAATTTAACTCATGCCAACCTGGCGGGGATCAATCTGACCGGGGTCAACCTGTCAGGATCGACACTCCGATTGGCTGATCTCTCCGGGTCGAATCTGTCAGGCGCGAATCTGACAGGGGCGGAGCTGGCTAAAGCGAATCTGGCCGGAGCCTGCCTCGAGGGCGCTTTGCTGAGCAACAGGATGGGCGGGACCAATCTTAGTGGCGTCAATCTGTCCGGCCTGAATTTACAAGGTGTCGAACTGTGGGATGCGAACCTCAGTGGTGCGAATCTCACCGGCAGCGATCTCAGTGGTGCCTCTCTGGCCCATGCTGATTTCAGAGGGGCACAACTGGCAGGGGCGAAGCTGGTCAGGGCCTGTATGCTCAAGGCCAATCTGTGCAACGCGGATCTGACAGAAGCTGATCTGACAGCCGCGAATCTGGCAGAAGCTAATCTGACAGGCGTCAGAATCAAAGGCACCTTGCTGCCAAAAGAGATGCGGGGGATAACGTTAATCGCGGTCAACCTGTCCGGATTAAATTTAGCGGATGTCAACCTGAGGGAGGCGAAACTCACTGGTGCGAATCTGACAGACACCAATCTGGCAGGTGCCGATCTGATGGAAGCGCACATCTCTGGCGCCCAAATGGCTGGGGCAAATCTTACCCATGCCAGACTGCAGGGGGCGGCGCTGATCGGGGTGGATCTCTCAGAGGTCGAACTGAGCGGTGCCAATCTGCGGGGGGCCAACCTGACAGGGACCCGGCTGAAAGAGCGCCATCTGACAGAAAATATGGATATCGCCAACCTTTATGCCGTTAACCTGTCTGGATTAAACCTACAAGGTTATGATTTTCATGATAAAAACATGAGAGGGGTTAATTTTTCAGGCTCTGATCTGCAAAAAGCTAATCTGACCAGGGCAAACTGCAGCCAGGGCCATCTGCTAAGGGCAGACCTGACAGGGGCTAATCTGCGAGGAACGGATCTTAGCGATGCCGATCTCAGCCAGGCAAATTTGAGTGAAGTGTTGCTGCAACAGGCAGACCTCAGCCGGGCCCTGTTAGCCGATACGATGATCACACTGCAGCTGCCAGTGCTCTGGAGTGATCAAGATCTGGACATCTGTCTGAACCACCGGGATAACCATCGCAGCCTGTTGACCAGCATCGACTCTATCGATGCGTGTTATCTGCAGCTTAAGCTGGCGCTGATGACGCAACTGATCACCTCTCTCGACAGAATGAAACATCCAAAGCGCCTGCAACTCTTTAGCGATAACTTTTTCCTGCTGATGAAACCTCCGTACTGCGCCGCCGATCCTGCCATCCGTAATACCTCAACAGAGCAGATTGAGGATTTCCTGCAGCAACATATTGTGCCCATCCTGATTGAGCAGGGTAACACCAGGGTCTGGTTGAGCACGGAGTGGAACGCGCTGCTGTTTTTACTGCATTTTGTCGGGCAGCAGTCTGATATCGCCAAATTTGCTATTGATAACAACGGCTTTTTTATCCAACTTATTGTCAACAGTCTCGCTTCTGCTGAGGATGCCCTGCAGCAGCAGGCAAAGGCGCTGTATACAACTTATCTGGCCTCATCCCGTATTGAACCCTATACCCGCCCGGAGCAGCATCTGTTTGGTGATGTTAACGCTCATGTGGACTGGAGCGATAACCAGCTCAGCCATATTATCCTCGTCGAAGGCAACCATACCCTGCTGCTCTCTGAGGCTCAGTTTAATCAGATGCGTCGCGGGGACAGTGACACGCACTGGAGCGGCTATTTTTGTTACCACCATCACAGAAATGGTTGTTGTGGAGAGGCCGCAGCGCCGATCCCGGATAGCGACCTGAAACACTTCCCCTTTTTGCAGGCGGTTTATCTCTCAGTGTGCAATCAGCAAAGGCTGCCCCATCTGCTGGAGAGCCTCATTCTGGGGGAAACCTTTACCAACCTGTTTAAAGAGGAGCTAAAAATCAGACGCCAGCAAGAAGGCTGCGAACATAAACTGGTGAAAGCCCAGGAGGAGAAAGCGCTGGCGGCGTGCTTTGCCCCGGCACTGGACCGAAGTGCAAAGACAGACAGTGGCATCAGACTGAACACCACCCATCTTGCCAATATTTTTGCTATCTATGGGCTGACACAGGGCAGCGACCTGGAGAAAGCCCAGTTGTTACTCAGCCTCGCAGTGGTGTTTACCCATTACTCTTCTGCTGCCCACTTTGGTACAGATATGACCTCTCCCGATACGCTGCGCTTCTATGCCTTTGCCCTGATGCATGAGGCCAAACGACTTGACAGGAAAGGGCTGGTGCTCAGTAACGAGCTGTTTCACACCTGGAGTCGCAGGCTGTTAGGTAAAGGAGACGCCTTTACCTGCACATCGATACTGTCTGCGGAGATGGTGGAACATGCCAGGGCGATATTCCCGAAGATGATCAACGCTGTGCTGCCCGCAGCATGGTCGTAGCCTGATGCATGCGGGCGAGGGAAAACAGCCCCTGTTTACACCGGGGCGAAAAAGTTAATAAAGGCCACAATACAGGGGATGCCGACAAAGTCGATCAACACGGCGCCACACAGGGGCACAATCAGGAACGCCTTTTCGGAGCGTAGCCCATAACGTTCACCCACCGCGCCCATATTGGCTACCGCATTGGGGGTGGCCCCCAGCCCATGTCCCATCAGACCCGCGCAGATCACCGCCGCATCGTAATCACGGCCTAACGCCGGGAACAGGATAAAACGGGCGATGGAGAGCAGTAACAGCACCTGTAAAACTAAAATGATCACCAGCGGCAACGCCAGACCGGATAACTCCCAGATTTTTAATGACATCATCGCCATGGTTAAAAACAGCCCCAGGGTGACATCCGACAGCAGATCGATAGTTTTACTGTTCAGCCTGATCAAAGGCAGCCGATCATTAATATTGCGAAACAAAATTGCTATAAACATGGCCCCCACATAGGCCGGAATGGAGAAGGTTTTATTATCTGCGCTGGTGACCAGATCCACCACCCATATCCCTAAGGACATAATGACCCCGATCAGCGTCAGCATCCGTAAAAACTCTTTGGCGGTGATCTGCTCCCCGACCTGCTCTTTAGCCACCATCTCATCATAAGAGATATCGTAGCCATCGCCCGCCGTCTGAATTTTCAGCTTATTACTTTTAATCAGCCAGTGCGCTAACGGTCCGCCGGTTAAACTGCCCGCCATTAAACCGAATGTGGCAGAGGCAATCGCCACCACATAAGCCCCCTGTACGCCGCGCTGTTCCATCAGCGGACCAAATGCCGCTGCGGCGCCGTGCCCGCCTTCCAGAGAGACGGAACCGGCAGCGACCCCCATCAAGGCTTCGAGACCCAGTAACAGGGCGAGGGAGACACCAAATCCATTTTGCAGAAAGGCGACCGCCCAGCACACCAGCAGGTAGATAACCAAAGCCTTACCGCCTTTTTTAATCAGGGCGAGGCTGCCACCCAGACCAATAGTGGTAAAAAACACCAGCATAAACGGGGTCTGTAGCGTGGTATCCAGGGTAAAAATAACGGTATTAGTGACTTTAAACAGCAGGGCTAACAGGGCAAAAATAAAGCCACCGATAACCGGCGCAGGGAAACAAAATTTCTCAAAAAAGCTGATTTTATGGCGCACATAGTAGCCTGACATTAACAACACACACGCTAACGCGGTGGTGACAATCAGATTTAGTTTTATATTCAGAATGCCATCAACAACACTAAACTCCATTTCGTTCTCCGTATCGGTTATTGGTACACAGGGTTGCCGCTATCTTAGTCTGCTGATTTTATTTGCAAACTGCTTTTTGTTTGATTTGTGAGCTGACAAGAGAACAGAATCAGTAGACAACAGAATCATCTCTCTTTAGAATTGCGCGCAATTTGCCCGAAATTCATCATTAGTTAGCACACTAAATATACCCAGGAGGCTGCATTGAAAAGGTCAGCGTTACTGGTCACGGAAGACGGTACCCAGTTCTATGGCAAGTCTATTGGGGCGCAAGGGATAACGGTAGGGGAGGTGGTGTTTAATACCTCCATGACAGGTTATCAGGAAATACTCACAGACCCCTCTTACTCTCACCAAATCATCACGTTAACTTATCCCCATATCGGCAATGTCGGCATTAATCCTGGTGATCAGGAGTCACCATTGATTCATGCCGCAGGTCTGGTCATTCGCGATTTGCCCCTGATTGCCAGTAACTTTCGCAGTGAGCAGTCACTGGACAGTTATCTTAAGCAGCACAATATTGTGGCCATCGCCGATATCGACACGCGCCGCCTGACCCGATTATTGCGGGAAAAGGGCGCACTACGCGGCTGTATTATCAGTGGTGAGGCTCTGGATAATGAGTTCGCTTTGCAGCAGGCATTAGCTTTTTCTGGGCTGGCTGGGAAGGACCTGGCTCAGGAAGTGACCAGCAAAAGTCTGTATCAGTGGCAACAAGGCAGCCTGGATTTTCAGGGGCGGCCCTGTGATCAACTGAGTGAGCAATCACTTCCCTGGCATATTGTGGCCTATGACTTTGGAATTAAACGCAATATATTGCGTCTGCTGGTGGACAGGGGCTGCCGTGTCACCGTTGTGCCTGCACGGACGCCTGCAGAGGAGGTGCTGGCGCTGCAACCTGATGGCATCTTTCTCTCCAATGGCCCTGGCGATCCGCGTCCCTGTACCTATGCCATTGCCGCGATTCAGACCTTTTTACAGCAGGGCATCCCGCTGTTTGGTATCTGTCTGGGCCATCAGTTACTGGCTCTGGCCTCGGGTGCCAATACCTTTAAGATGAAATTTGGTCATCACGGTGGCAATCATCCGGTGAAAGCGCTGGCCACAGGCAGAGTGATGATCACCGCACAAAATCACGGTTTTGCTGTGGAGCAGGCGACTCTGCCTGACTGTCTGCAGGTGACCCATGTCTCCCTGTTTGATGGTACCCTGCAAGGGATTGAGCATAAAACGCAACCGGCATTTGGTTTTCAGGGACACCCGGAAGCGAGTCCGGGCCCGCACGATGCGGCTCCCTTGTTCGATCACTTTATCACACTGATTCAACGTTATCGCAATCACGCCGGGTAAGCCACACAGGAGCAAGCAACAATGGCAAAACGCACAGATATTAAAAGTATCCTGATCCTGGGTGCCGGGCCGATAGTGATTGGACAGGCGTGTGAATTTGACTATTCCGGGGTGCAGGCCTGTAAGGCACTGCGCGAAGAGGGATATCGGGTGCTGCTGGTCAATTCGAACCCGGCCACCATTATGACCGATCCTGAAATGGCCGATGTCACCTATATTGAGCCGGTGGAGTGGCGGGTGGTGCGCAAGATTATCGAGAAAGAGCGCCCCGATGCCCTGTTACCCACGATGGGCGGACAGACGGCTCTTAACTGTGCCCTGGATCTGGACAAACATGGGGTACTTGAGGAATTTGGCGTCACCCTGATCGGTGCCAGCGCCGATGCTATCGATAAAGCAGAGGATCGCCACCGTTTTGATCAGGCCATGCGCAGTATCGGTTTGGATCTGGCGCTGGCTGATACCGCCCATACCCTTGAGCAGGCGCGGGAAGTGGCGCTAAAGGTGGGATTTCCCTGTATTATTCGCCCCTCCTTTACCATGGGCGGCAGCGGCGGGGGGATCGCTTACAACTGGGAGGAGTTTGAGGAGATCTGTACCCAGGGATTTGAGCTGTCACCGACCCATGAGCTGCTGATCGACCAGTCCCTGATTGGCTGGAAAGAGTATGAAATGGAGGTGGTGCGCGATAAGAACGACAACTGTATTATCGTCTGCTCCATTGAGAATCTGGATCCTATGGGGATCCACACCGGAGATTCGATCACGGTAGCACCGGCGCAGACCCTGACGGATAAAGAGTATCAGCAGATGCGTAATGCCTCCATGGCGGTTCTGCGTGAGATTGGAGTTGAAACGGGTGGGGCCAATGTGCAGTTTGCTGTTAATCCGCAAGATGGTCGTCTCGTGGTGATCGAAATGAATCCGCGGGTGTCGCGCTCCTCCGCTCTGGCGTCTAAAGCTACTGGTTTTCCCATCGCTAAAATTGCTGCCAAACTGGCGGTGGGCTACACCCTGGATGAGTTGCTGAATGATATTACCGCAGGGGCGACTCCCGCCTCCTTCGAGCCCAGTATCGATTATGTGGTCACCAAAATCCCCCGCTTTAACTTTGAAAAATTTGCCGGCTGTAATGATCGTCTGACCACCCAGATGAAATCCGTCGGCGAGGTGATGGCGATCGGGCGCACTTTTCAGGAGTCATTGCAAAAAGCGTTGCGCGGCCTGGAAGTGGGCGTGCAGGGTCTGGACCCTAAGGTGAATTTGCAAGATGCGGATGCCCTGACTCGTATTCGCCATGAGTTACAGGAAGCGGGTGCAGAGCGTATCTGGTATCTGGCGGATGCGCTGCGTGTCGGGCTCTCCATCGATGAACTGTTTCATCTGACCCATATCGACCCCTGGTTCCTGGTGCAGATAGCCGAACTGGTGCAACTGGAGCAAGAGGTAGCGGCTCAGGGCTTTGATAGCCTGGATGCGCACCGGTTGCGTTATCTTAAGCGTAAAGGCTTTGCCGATGCCCGTCTGGCAGCCCTGGTCGGGGTTACTGAAGGCCGGATCCGCCGTTTGCGGGAACAGTTTGCGGTGCTGCCGGTGTTTAAGCGGGTGGATACCTGCGCCGCTGAATTTGCCACCGATACCGCCTATTTATACTCAACCTATGAAGAGGAGTGCGAGGCCAATCCGCAGCAGGGGGCGGCTAAGGTCATGGTATTAGGCGGCGGGCCGAACCGTATCGGTCAGGGAATCGAGTTTGATTACTGCTGCGTTCATGCCGCTCAGGCCCTGCGTGAACTAGGCTATCAGACCATTATGGTGAACTGTAACCCGGAGACCGTGTCCACGGATTATGATACGGCGGATCGCCTCTATTTCGAACCGGTGACCCTGGAGGATGTGCTGGAGGTGGTGCGTACGGAAAAGCCCAGAGGCGTTATCGTTCAGTATGGTGGCCAGACTCCGCTAAAACTGGCGCGGGCGCTGGCAGAAGCGGGGGTGCCTATTCTTGGTACTACACCGGAAGCCATTGACCGGGCCGAAGATCGGCAGCGTTTTCAGGATGTGGTGCAGCGGCTGGGGCTGAAACAACCCCATAATGCCACGGTGAGCACCCTTGAGCAGGCGATTAGACAGGCTGCGGTGATCGGGTATCCCCTGGTGGTGCGTCCCTCTTATGTGCTCGGTGGCCGGGCCATGGAGATCGTCTACGATGAGGGGGATTTGCTGCGCTATTTCCACACTGCGGTGAGTGTCTCCCATGATGCCCCGGTGCTGCTGGATCGCTTCCTCGATGATGCTATCGAGGTGGATGTGGATGTGGTCTGTGATGGCGAGCGGGTGTTAATCGGCGGCATTATGGAACATATTGAACAGGCCGGTGTGCACTCCGGCGATTCCGCCTGCTCTCTGCCTCCCTACTCGCTGAATGACACTATCGTGCAGGAGATTGGCCGCCAGGTAGAAAAACTGGCTTTTGAACTGCAGGTGCAGGGGCTGATGAATGCCCAGTTTGCGGTTAAGGGCGGAGAGATCTATCTGATCGAGGTCAATCCACGGGCCGCACGCACCGTTCCTTTTGTCTCCAAGGCCACCGGACAGCCCCTGGCCAAGATTGCCGCACGGGTGATGATGGGGGTGACTCTGGCCCAGCAGGATGCCACCAAGCAGGTGCATCCCGGCTACTACTCGGTCAAAGAGGTGGTGTTACCCTTTAACCGCTTTGCCGGTGTGGACCCGATTCTCGGCCCGGAGATGCGCTCTACCGGCGAGGTGATGGGGATTGGACGAACTTTTCCCGAAGCCTTTGCCAAGGCGATGCTGGCAAGCAGTGCCCGCCTGGGGGAGAAGAAGCGCGCCCTGTTATCGGTGCGTGAGGGAGATAAAGCCCGGGTGATTGAGCTGGCCGCCCGCTTACGCCAGCAGGGATATGAACTGGACGCCACTCACGGCACGGCGGTGGTATTGGGAGAAGCCGGGATCAATCCCAGACTGGTGAATAAAGTCCATGAAGGACGTCCCCATATTCAGGACCGTATCAAAAATGGCGAGTATGGTTATCTGGTGAATACCACGGAGGGGCGCCAGGCCATAGAGGATTCAAGATTGCTGCGACGCAGTGCGTTACAATACAAAGTGCACTATGATACAACCATGAATGGGGCCTTTGCTACGGTAATGGCGATGAATATTGACCCCACAGAGCGGGTCATTTCCCTGCAGGAGCTGCACATCAGTTTGCATAAAAGTGAATGAATAGAGAGAGTTCTGTAGAGCAACAGAGAGAGATTACCCGTCTTTGCATTAAGTGCGCCCTGTTGCTTCTACAGCACGGGGCGGAGAGTATGCTGGTAGAGCAGCTCTCCTGCCGTCTGGGGCTGGCGCTGGGCATGGATAGTGTGGAAAGCTCCATCTCCGCCAATGCCATCGTGCTCACCACGATTTATCATGGGCACTGTATGACCTCGACCCGGCGCAATGAGGATCGCGGCATCAATATGTCGGTGGTGACGGAAGTGCAGCATGTGGTGGTGATGGTGGAGCGACAACTGCTGGATTATCACGGGGCTGGCAAACGCCTGGAGCGCATTCGCCAGCTGCGCTATCCCCGCTGGCTGGTGGTACTGATGGTGGCCCTCTCCTGTGCCTGCTTCTGTAAGCTCAATGGCGGCGGCTGGGATGCTGCGCTGGTGACCCTGCTGGCGAGCGGGCTTGCTATGTATATTCGTCAGTTACTTTCTGCCAGACAATTTAACCCTCTGATTAACTTCTGTATTACCGCTTTTGTCGCCACCTCGGTGGCGGGATTACTGCTGAAACTGCCCTGGCTACAGCACACCTCTTCGGTGGCGATGGCGGCCAGTATCTTACTGCTGGTGCCGGGATACCCCTTGATCAATGCCGTGGCGGATATGTTTAAAGGCCATGTTAATACCGGGGTCGCCCGCTGGGCGATGGCAACCCTGCTGACCCTCGCCACCTGTATCGGCGTGGTGATGGCCCTGACGGTATGGGGATTACAGCAATGGGCATAATAACGCTGGTGACGATGTTGCTGCAGGATATGCTGCTGTCAGCAGTTCCGGCTCTGGGATTTGCTATTGTATTTAATGTGCCCGCCAGAGCGCTACCCTACTGTGCGCTGCTGGGTGCGACAGGGCATAGCAGCCGTCTGCTGCTGTCGCTACTGGGCGTCTCCATCGGGTGGAGCACCCTGGCCGCCGCCGTCATTATTGGCATTATCGGTATTTACTGGTCGCGCTGGTTGCAGGCGCATCCTAAAGTCTTCACTGTGGCGGCGGTGATCCCCATGTTCCCCGGTATCAGCGCCTATAAGGCGATGATTGCCGTCGTGCATATTTTTCATCAGGGCTATTCCAGCGAATTAATGCAGGCGCTGGTGGATAATTTTCTGCGCGCGGCCTTTATTGTCGGGGCACTCTCTGTGGGCCTGTCTCTGCCCGGCCTCTGGTTTTACCGTAAAAAGGAATGAACAATGACAATTGTCAGTATGATCGTCGCCATGGCGCATGATCGGGTGATTGGTGCACAACAGGCGATGCCATGGCATCTGCCCGCCGACCTGGCCTGGTTTAAACGCAACACATTGGGCAAACCCATTATTATGGGGCGCAAAACCTATGAAACTCTGGGCAGACCCTTACCCGGCCGCCACAATATTGTGGTGAGTCGCGGTGTGCAGGCAGTGGAAGGGATTACCTGGGTCAACACGCCAGAGCAGGCTTTACAGGCGGCGGGCGAGGTGGATGAGGTGATGGTGATCGGTGGTGGTCATCTCTATGAGGCTTTTTTACCCCTGGCGCAGCGCCTCTATCTTACGCATATTGATGCCTCTCTGTCCGGTGATACCTGGTTCCCCTCCTATAAAACGGAGGAGTGGCAGGTGGTGTCCCGTGAGCCCCATCCGGCGGATGAAAAGAATCAGTACCCTTTCTGTTTCGAGATATTACAGCGCCGCTGATCCCGTATATGCAGCTGCTATGCTTAACATAAGTGCATTTGCCCTGAGTGTTTGCTATGCCCCAAGTTTCTGCTGCTAAATCATCGAAATCCCAGCCGGCTGTCACCCAGGAAGCCTCCGCAGATAGTGCTCCAACAGAGATGTTGGAGCAGAAGCAGCATATTTTACATCGGGCTGCAGAGTTACAGCTGGATGTCAGGGAGTTTGCTGGTGAACCCTCGTTACAGAGCTGCTTCCGCCAGGCATTAAGGGAGGTATGCCCGGACTGGCCAGAGGAGAGCTGGCTGCCTGTCTGCTCTCTGTGGTGGTTAATATTAAAACAACCTCAGGAACAACTGGACTCCTGTGATGCTGCCTGCTTCCCCCACCATCACAGAGACAGTTTTACGCACTATCTGTCAGACCCTGCTGTGGGGCGCAGTGACAATAGTCGGCAGATGGTGGAAATTATTCGCCAGATGGCTGCAACAGAGGCTTACGGCTTCTATATCGGGGACTATCATTTAGACCTGCTGCAGTATAGCCATTTTTTGGGGCAAATGGGTGCCAGAGTGAGCGATGAGTATATTGGGTTAGTCACGATTGATAATCTGCAAGATATCGCTGGCAGCTTTCGATCTGCTCTGAAAAATCATGAAAGGGCAGGATTGTATCTCTCCCTGTTGGTGCATCAGCAACTCTATGAGGTTTGCGCACTTTATTTTGATCCCTGTAGTGTCTCACTTTTTATCCCTGCGCATGGCGTTGAGGTGGAGTTTGCTGAACCGGAAGCATTACAGGCATGGGTGAAAGAATATCTGGGCACGTTAACGCAGCAATTAACAGAGAAATATGGTCAGCAAAATGTGATGCTGGATGCCAGAGGGATATGCTATATATCGCAACCCTCTAAATTTACCGACGTGGCGCTGCGTGCTTTTGACCAGGACGATGATCAATGGCTGGCAAGGCAAATCTATCAAAAAAGCTGTGCAAACTTTCGTGGGCGTCTGCAGGTTCCCTTTGCTCAGTGTCTGTTAGACAGTATTGTATCGGAGCAGATTGGCTCCAGTTCAGTGTTTAATCTTTATGACCCCTTTCCGGCAGCAAAAGAACAACCGGAATACAGAGGGCTTTGCTGGAGTATGGCGTTGTTATGGACGGTTTTTAAAGCAGGAAAAGGGGAGTTACTCTCCTCAGGACAGAGTAACTTTTGGGATTATCTGCTGGAGGATTCAGGTGCGCCAGGAGCACAGACGGGCGCTGAGGCTGTCCCCCAGTGGCCCTGGCGGGCAAAAGATTCAATATGGGCGCATTACAACAGATTGTTGATTTACAGCGTCAGTCGATAAATCCTGAAGGAGTGCAGGAGGGGAAAACCTTAATGGCGGCTGGTATTCGTCACCAACAGCAGATGCTGGGAGATTTTTTAGCCAGGGCAGATCTGCAACAACAGACCGCCTTTATCGAGTTGTCCCCTGAGCAAGCGGCTTTGATACTACCGCAGCACCTGTTTACTGGATTTCTGATGATATATAACAGAATGATACCTCCGGCAGAGTGCGAGAAGATGCAACCTGGCCAAAGAGCAGCGGGAGACCTGGTGCCTTCACCAGTGACGAATCAAACTTTAAGAGGACATGCTACGGCGATTTATTGTGATGGTGGTGTTATTCACTTCTTTGACAGTAATCTTGGTGAGGTGGAGTTTAGCCGGGAGCAGGATTTTATTGCCTGGTTCAGGCAATCATTTCTGACATTTTATAAGGAAATGAACTGCTATGAGTTTATTCCCTTTACCCCCAGGCAATGAAAACTACTTTTTTAGCGCCTTCTGACGAAAATAGCGCTGATCTTCCCAGCGTAGCAGCGTGAGGAAACTGCCCCAGCAGCAGCCAGTATCGAGGGCATAGATACCGGCAGGGGTGTTTTTACCCTGCAGGGAAGCCCAGTGACCAAAAGCGATACGATACTGTGCCGCAATGGGGCTGCTCAGATTAAACCAGGGTTTTAACCATACCGGTGCCGCTGCGGGCGACTCTTTACACAACAGATCCAGCCCGCCGTTAGAGTAGCAATAACGGATGCGGGTCAGGGCATTAGTAACATAGCGCAGGCGGGGCAGCCCCTGTAGCTTATCAGACCAAATATTAGGCAGATCGCCATACATGGCGTTAAGAAACAACGGGTAACAGTCGCTGCGTAACATAGCCTCCACATCGTGGGCACATTTTTTTGCGCTCTCCAGATCCCATTGCGGGCTGAGCCCGGCATGGACCATAATCAGGTTCAGGTCTTCGTCTATTTGCAGCACCGGCTGCTGGCGCAGCCAGTTCACCAGTTGATCCAGATCCGGGGCTGAGAGTAGCGTTGCCAGCTGGT
>JBOFSC010000408.1:0-2660 GCA_051651345.1 Enterobacteriaceae bacterium | reverse complement strand
CACCGAAACGGGGGAGCTCAGATAATCATCAACCATCAAGCTACGCATGGTCACCCCCTGCTAACGCTTTACGCAGGTCAATATTGTAAACATGCTTCCAGGCCTCATAAGGCCATGATCTGACCTTGCCATAACGATCACAGTTAACATGGACCGCCTCGACATCGTTGGCATTGCACCAATCTTTTAACGGTCGCCATGGGTATTTAATGCCCGTGCTATTCTGTATGGCGGTGATTGTGGCGTGTTTAATACCCTGGCCTAGTCGTTCCGCCAGCTTGTTTCGCTCCCGAACGGCCACGGATGCAGTAGCCATTGCAGTAGCCTCACGGCGACTACCAATTTCAGCTTTAGTGCGGATCGCCTGATCGCGTTCTTGCGCTATGAGTAACTTTTGTTCGACTTCATCAGCCCAGGCTCTGGCAGCGGCTGCGGGGTTGGTAAAGTCAGGAAGGGCTAGCGCGGTTGATTGTTCAAGTTCCCGCCAGCGTTTGGCCACTTTATGTCTTAAGGGAATGCTGTAGCCCATTACCAGAGTCATGGTGAGGTCTTGATCCAGGCTAATTGAATCTACAATAATCCTGCCGTTATAAGTTCGTTTGTTTACAATAAACCCTTTATAATCATCATTATCCAAATTTGGGCTGATTAAACCCAATTGATTCAGCATGTTTTCCACATCTCGTACAACGTGTGCATGTTTTTTCCCTGTCAGTTCCGCGATCTCCCTGGTAGACATGTGAGGGGCGCTACCTGCAATAAGTGATATTTGATTTGTTGAAGTTGTCATCGCGTGATCCTCACATTAAAAGTGATAGTGATGGCTGGTAGGTCAGCCAGAGGCGGGATTCTTCTTCAGTGAGGCGTTGCTTCTTCTGTTTACAAGCCTGTAGCGCCTTGCCTGTCTTACTGGCGTGAGCAATGTATGCCTGCTTCTTCCGGCTGAAGTCGTTCAGAGCTGTCCACGGAACACCATAGCTGCCGTTCTTGCGGATAGAGGGGATCACTTCGCAGAAAACCCAATTACTAAACTGATATGCCAGAGTGCCGGGAACGCTGGCTTTGCGGCTACGGGTGATCAGCTTGTAGAAGCCAGATTCAGAAACAGCCAGTAATACTTGACTACCGCCAAGGGTGGGTATTGAACACCCACCCTTTTCGGATGGGTCCAAACGGCGAAGGGCAACGCGATTATCTGCAATCTCAAGTGCCAGACACACATCCTTAGCAACAAACCACGGCTCACCTCCGATATTGATAATCCTTATTTGGTGATCATCAAAACGAAGTACACTCATATTCTCCGGTTCGATTGCCAGTTGCTGCTTTTCTGCTTTCCCCTGATTTTGAGCGTAGGGAATCCCGCTCCGGCTTACGCCAGATTTTTTAAGTTTCATGTTGGAACTCCGGTTAATTATTGGATGGTGTTATTTTCACCTTGTGATTCAGCTATGCGTTGTTTAAGCCATTCGTTAACATCAGTCTCCAGCCATCCAACTCGCCGCAAGCCGATTCTTACAGGTTTTGGGAACTCTCCAGCGTTCACCATCTCTTGTAAGCTACTATCAGCTTTAACGCGCAATAATAATTTCACCTCTGGTTTTAACAGGAATTTCACTTCATTAAGGTTCATATCTTTATGTCTCCGTTTTTAAAGCCGCTTATCCGGCCTACACCGACACAATAAATGGAAAACAAAAGATAAAAAAGGAGAAGCGCCCTTAATAAGGACTGTCTTTGTTAATAAGGATTTTGTACAAAAAGCGAGCTTATATTTCTGTGAAATACTAAAGTAGATCAAGTCCTGTCAATCTACTTATGCTTGAGGTAATTAATTTGACCTAACCATCTGTCAGGCCGTTGCTACTTTTTTCACCTCGACTTTATACTGAGTGGTATTTCGTTTAATCCAATCACCGTCAATATTCACGTCAAACCCTTTATCTCTAAGCGCGGCGCAAAGGCAGCCTGCTGATTTTTCTGGATGGTGGTGAAAATCCTCTCCACATACCTGTACAGCAAGAAATGTTGCCACTGCCCTCATATTGGCAGACGTTCTTGGTTTAGTTTCTTTGTGCTCCACAGGTGGTGGATGCTGAATGCATTTAGGTAGCATTGATTCCCTGTCTTTAATGCCACGGTTATTACAGGTAAACGTTGTATACCTAATTATTTCTCTTTTATTTAAATAAATACCATCGTATTCAGACTGTATATCCCTGTATGCCTGGTCTCGCAACATCTCTTGAATCGTTTTTGCATCCACATCAAGTAATTTTTCGTATTCATCGAAGAAAAACATATCTCCCACAGGGGCACTATAGAAGTTAACATGGCGCGTACCTTGATAAAACTTTGTTAAATACTCAACCCACGCATAAGCATAGGTGTCTGGCATTCCACAATCGTGCTTTAGTCCATTAATGAATAAAGGTAGCTCGATATGAGAATAATGGCTTGTAAGCTGCTTCCAACCGTTTGTTACCATAAATCTCCCTGGGAAATAGGTTGTACAGATAACTATGGTTTTATTCGGCATTGACCGGACACACGAAGTTTACAAGCCTTAACATGGTAATTGCAAGTTTTTAGCTGGTTATTTATCCAGTAATTTATTGCCTATTTACCACTCATATGTAGGTACTTAAGCTCATAACACA
>JBOFSC010000407.1:0-1404 GCA_051651345.1 Enterobacteriaceae bacterium | reverse complement strand
ATAGGGATCTGGCGAGTTAAAGAGCAGATTCTCTGAATCCAGGAACCGGGCCCGGGTTTCGACACCTTCCAGGGTCCATTTACCGACATACATCCAGGAGGTGAGCCAACTCAGCGGTGGATAGAGATCGTCCACTACCCCACCCCCCTCTTCACGCAGGGTGAAACTGCCATAAAACGGCAGCACCATATAGGGACCATAACCGACATGATAGTTCGCGAGGGTCGAACCAAATTGGCGCTGACCCGGGTTGGAGAGTTGCTGCGGATTGGCCATCCCCGCCACATCGATCAAGCCGCCAATCCCGAGAACGCTATTAAGGAAAAAGCGGGTGAAATGCTTCATACCGACATAGACATCACCCACCATAAAACTGTTGGCCATGGAGGCCGGTTCACTCAGGTTAGTGAAAAAATTCGTTAACCCGTTACGTGCAGGCTGTGGCATATAATCGCGCCACCCAACCGCGACAGGGCGCACGACATAAGGGTCCAGAACATTGTAGTTAAAGCTGAACATAGCCCGATTAAATCCTTCCAGCGGATCCGATCGCTGCGTTGTCTCTTTGTTTTTACTCGCGCAACCTGTTAATACCGTGCTGGATATCAGGGCACTTATCACCCATTTTTTCATAAATAAAAATTCCTCACTCCCTCAGGATCAGTTCAGGCTATCAGTTTCGCTCGCCCAAACAGACAATAGGACGCAACATGGCAATGACTATGTTACCCGGCATCAGTCTAGCACTTTTCTGTGCCAAACCCCGATCTAATTTTGCTCACTTGCCACCAGCGCATTAATTTGCGACAAAAAAAGTGAACAGCATAAGATTTGCACTGTTTACTTTGAGATACTTTGGGTGTAAATCACACGATAGTCAGACTGGAGGTGATTTATGATGCAACACTCACTCTATGCTTTTATTATCACCCTGGTACTCCTCATATCTCCCCAGAGTCACGCTCAGGCCCACCCAGGCATTTCCGGCGGCACTGACGCTGAGATTTATCGTTATCCCTATTTTGCCATTATTGGCTCTACCCAGGATAGAGTTACTATCGGCTGGGAATACTGCAGCGGCGTGCTGGTCGCCCCCTCCTGGGTATTATCTGCAGCACACTGTTTTGAGAATGAAGCGCCCAACACTATTAAAGTGTTGATCGGGGTAGGAGATATCATGCATCTGCAGCCAGAGCGTATTGTCCGCAGGGTATCGGCGGTTTATCCCTATGCGCCAGGCTATTTTATTCCGGATATCGCACTGCTTAAACTCAATAGCCAGGTTCCTCAAACAACGCCCCCTGTGACCATTGTCGATGTACCTCTTTTTATTGGCGAGCACGCAACGCTGGTAGGTTTCGGCGAAACAGAAGAAGATACCCCCGCCACAGATGTACAACAATT
>JBOFSC010000406.1:0-6215 GCA_051651345.1 Enterobacteriaceae bacterium | reverse complement strand
CCGATATAACGGCTGCTGATATCCCCTTCATTGGCGATGGCACCGACAATATGACGCACTTCCACGCCATCATCACGGCCCACCTCAATACGGTACAGATCCATATCCCCTGAACTGCGACGCTCACGACGTTCACCACTGTCACGGCCCTCACGACCTTCGCGGCGGCGATCGTTACGCTCGGTTTTTTCACTGTATTCACGGCGTGGACGCATAACCGGATCTGGCGGAACGATCAGCGGGCGATCTCCCTGTGCCATCTTCAGCAGAGCGGCGGCCAGAGTTGTCATATCCTGCTCGTCTTCAGCACCGGTCTGTAACTTATCCAGTAAAGCCCGGTACTGATCCAGATCACAGCTCTCCAGCTGCTGACTCACTTTGTCGGCAAATTTTTGCAGACGGCACTGACTGAGAAGTTCAGCATTAGGCAGAGTGACTTCGGTAATCTGCGTCTGCATCGTGCGCTCAATATTGCGCAGTAAGCGACGCTCACGGTTATCCACAAACAGCAGGGCGCGACCAGCACGTCCGGCACGGCCGGTACGGCCAATACGGTGCACATAGGATTCCGCATCCATCGGGATATCGTAATTGATAACCAGACTGATACGTTCCACATCCAGACCCCGGGCCGCCACATCAGTGGCGATCAGAATATCCAGACGCCCGTCTTTCAATCTCTCCAGCGTCTGCTCACGCAGTGCCTGGTTCATATCGCCATTAAGAGCAGCGCTATTATAACCGCTACGCTCCAGCACTTCGGAGACTTCCAGGGTCGCATTTTTGGTTCTGACGAAGATAATTGCCGCGTCAAACTCTTCCACTTCCAGAAAGCGGATCAGCGCCTCATTTTTACGAATACCATTACTCATCCAGTAACTCTGGCTGATATCCGGCCGGGTAGTCACATTAGAGCGAATACGGACCTCATGAGGGTTCTGCATAAAGCGACGGGTAATACGACGAATCGCTTCCGGCATGGTGGCAGAGAACAGAGCGGTCTGATAACCCTCCGGGATCTGCGCCATGATGGTTTCTACATCTTCGATGAAGCCCATACGCAACATCTCATCCGCTTCATCCAGCACCAGACCACGCAACTGACTCAGATTCAGCGTACCGCGTTTTAAGTGGTCCAGCAGACGCCCCGGGGTACCCACCACAATTTGTGGCCCCTGACGCAAAGCGCGCAGTTGCACGTCGTAGCGTTGACCACCATAGAGGGCCACCACATTGACGCCTTTAATATGTTTGGCAAACTCCTGGCAGGCATCTGCCACCTGAATCGCCAACTCACGGGTTGGAGCCAGTACCAGCAGTTGCGGATGCGCCTGCGCGGCATCGATATTATGTAGGAAAGGCAGGGCAAATGCGGCTGTTTTACCACTGCCGGTTTGCGCCATCCCTAAAACATCACGGCCCTGTAATAAGTAAGGAATACACTCAGACTGAATAGGTGATGGCTTTTCAAAGCCAAGATCAGTTAAAGCGTTAAGAATAGGGGTAGATAACCCCAAATCAGCAAAAGAGGTTTCAATCTCTGCCATGTACACTATGCCTCATTTAACAACGGCGGCCAGTCTACAGGACTTGTGGTGAAAATACCCTATCATTTTCATACAAAAGTGTGAACTGGCTCAAATCAGTTTATAAAACAAACAAGAAATCGCACTTGATAACACTATCAGTGTCTGTCAAGTGGACAACACATTGACTACTATAGATACAGGTAGTTACTGCTCCGGCTCGGTCAGATCATCCTGCTCTTGCCCCAACAAAGCGAGTTCAAGCAAGGCATAACGATGTTCAACAAAGATATGCACATTATTGGCCACGGATAACTTAAACAGTGCAACCGCACTCTTTTTATCTCCCAGGCTCAGATAGTGTTTTCCCAGATAAAAATTAGCTTCACTAAGACGTTCAGCCAGCGAGGTGTTATCTGTAGCACTCTCTTGCAAGCGCTTCATCAACTCACCTTCACTGATTTTCCCCAGGTAAAACTCAGCAATATCCCATCCCCATTGGCTGCGTTTAGCAAGATCATAACGCCCCTGTAAGGAACGGGCCGCTTGCTTCGCATCGATTTGCTTTTCCACCAGATAGAGCCAGAGCGAACGAAAAGGATCGTTGGGATCTTCCTGATAAAACGCCAGTAAATCTGCCTGCGCCAGTGGATAACGTCCCCCGTAGTAGAGAGCAATCCCTCTGTTTAATCGGGCAAAGTTATAGTTGGGATCCAGCTCCAGCACCGAGTCGAATGCTTCATAAGCCGCATCGAAATTACCTGATTGTGTGAGATAAATACCCAGATAGTTAAAAACTTCTGGCATATCTGGCCGGATAATCAGCGCCTGGGAAAAATCATTACGGGCCAGAGCTCTGAGTCCAAGACTATCATACAACACTCCGCGCTCATAGAGAAGCTGGGCCCGTTCATCATCCGTCAGGGAGCTACTGGCCAGTATCTGTTCCATACGCGCCAGCATGACTTCCTGCTGCAATGTTGGTTGCAACGGTATTGCCAAAACCACATTGTTACGCCAATTCATATTGCTACAGCCTGCCAGCAGCATAACTGTTAGCGCAATAACGTACCAGCGCAAGTTTGGCTTCATTTCCAACTCCCACACACAAACATGAACAGCCATCCTGTCATTCGTTTGCTATCAAGCAGAGCGCATTCGATCAAAGTAGCTTCAATTACCGGATATTCGCTCAGGGTAACAGGGTATCCCTGCGGGATACCCTTCTATTATGACTTATTGCTGCTCTGGCTGCGAGCCCTGGGAAGCTTCTTTAATGCTGAGACGAATACGTCCTTGCCTGTCCACTTCCAGAACTTTAACCGGTACTTCCTGCCCTGTTTGCAGGTAGTCAGTCACTTTCTCAACCCGCTTATCGGCGATCTGAGAGATATGCACCAGCCCCTCTTTGCCACCGCCAATGGAGACAAAGGCACCAAAATCAACGATACGGGTCACTTTACCATTATAGATTTGACCTACTTCAACTTCAGCAGTGATCTCTTCTATACGGCGGATAGCATGTTGTGCTTTGTCGCCATCAGTGGCAGCGATACGGATAGTACCATCATCTTCGATCTCGATGGTGGTGCTGGTCTCCTCGGTTAAGGCACGGATAACCGCTCCCCCTTTACCGATCACGTCTTTGATCTTTTCCGGGTTGATATGAATGGTGTGAATACGCGGTGCGAACTCAGAGATATCACCACGGGGCAGGCTGATAGCCTGTTCCATAACCTGCAGGATATGCAGACGGGCACCCTTGGCCTGATTAAGAGCAACCTGCATGATTTCACGGGTAATGCCCTCAATTTTAATATCCATCTGCAGTGCAGTTACGCCATCGCGGGTTCCGGCGACTTTAAAGTCCATATCACCCAGATGATCTTCATCACCGAGAATATCAGACAGAACCACGTAACTCTCACCCTCTTTCACCAGGCCCATCGCGATACCCGCCACAGCGGCCTTAATGGGCACACCTGCATCCATAAGAGCCAGAGAGGCACCACACACTGAAGCCATAGACGAGGAACCATTGGACTCGGTAATTTCTGATACCACACGCAGGGTATAGGGGAATTCGGCCGCTGTCGGCATGACCGCCATCACACCACGCTTCGCCAGACGACCATGGCCGATTTCACGACGCTTGGGTGAGCCCACCATACCGGTTTCGCCCACAGAGTAGGGAGGGAAGTTGTAATGCAGCATAAAGCGATCGGTACGCTCACCGGTCAGCTCATCGATGTTTTGAGCATCGCGCTCTGTGCCCAGCGTGGCGGTCACCAGCGCCTGGGTCTCACCACGGGTAAACAGGGCGGAACCATGGGTACGCGGCAGGACACCAGTACGAATATCCAGCGCCCGCACCATATCTTTTTCACGGCCATCGATGCGCGGCTCACCACGCAGAACACGGCTGCGCACCACCTCTTTTTCCACGCTGCCCAGCATATCGCTGATATCACCCGCATCCAGGCTCTCATCCTGTGCCAGCAGGGCGGCAGTCACTTCACTCTTGATAATATCCACTTGCGCATAACGCTGCTGCTTTTCGGTAATACGATAAGCATCGCCAAGACGGCTCTGTGACAGCTCAATCACTTTGGATTTTAACTCGCCGTTAACCGGCGCAGGTTGCCAATCCCATTTGGCTTTACCCGCCTCAGCGACCAGACTATTGATATTATCGATAACGATCTGCTGCTGTTCGTGACCAAAGACCACAGCACCCAGCATCTGATCTTCTGATAATCTGTCCGCTTCGGACTCCACCATCAGCACAGCGCTGGATGTGCCTGCTACCACCAGATCCAGGCGGCTCTGCTTTAACTCATCCTGTGTGGGGTTCAGCACATACTGGTCATTGAGATATCCCACGCGGGCACAACCGATAGGACCATTAAAGGGAATACCGGACAGGGCCAGGGCCGCAGAGGCGCCAATCATGGCAACGATATCCGGGCTTATTTGTGGGTTGACCGACATAACGGTAGCGATAATCTGTACTTCGTTGAGGAAGCCTTCCGGAAACAGGGGACGCAATGGACGGTCAATCAAACGGGCGGTCAACGTCTCACCTTCTGACGGACGCCCTTCACGGCGGAAAAAGCCGCCAGGAATACGTCCTGCAGCGTAAGTACGCTCTTGATAGTTAACCGTTAAAGGGAAGAAGTCCTGCCCGGGTTTAACATTTTTAGCACCGACTACCGTCACAAATACCGACGTATCATCCATGCTGACCATTACGGCTGCCGTCGCCTGACGGGCCATCAATCCTGTTTCAATAGTAACGGTATTCTGACCATACTTAAATTGACGAACAATAGGGTTTAACAAGGTTTTTTCCTTTCAGTTACAATATATTACCGCCTTGCGACTAGTGACAACCCACGCTTTCGCATGGGTTCTCATTAGCCGCGCGAATCCGGTAATGAGAACAATCTTTCTGGGCTGGCAGAACAACTTTACTACGCTCCGCTGGCCCGGTTTACCAGAAGAAAGGGGCCATAACAGGCCCCTTACTTCCGAAACTTTTTACATTAGCGACGTAAGCCTAAGCGTTCAATCAGCTGGCTATAGTTCGCAATATCTTTACGCTTCAGATAGTCAAGAAGCTTACGACGCTGGGAAACCATGCGCAGTAAACCGCGACGACTGTGGTGATCTTTCTTATGCTGGGCAAAGTGGCCCTGCAAGTGGTTGATCTGCGCAGTCAGCAGGGCGATTTGCACCTGGCTGGACCCACTGTCATTCGCATCACGGCCAAATTCAGTAATAATTTTAGCCTTTTCTTCAACACTTAGAGACATAATACAACTCCAGATTAAAAACAGTCATTCAATGCAGGCCAATCTCTAATTCAGCCCGATCATTAGCAAAGTAAAGCCTTACAATTTTACTCTTAAGCTGTTGTGATAGCAAGCAGTGCTAACAGACACTCGTCAATATACTGTTGGCTATGTTCCCAATCAGGGCTATGGCAACCCCGCTCCGGCGATTAATTTAAAGGGCCGCTGGCTGGAGAAAGCCGGATTTACCAGAAGCACACCGATCATGGTAACGGTCGTTGGCAAACATCTGGTGATCACCCAGCTACCGCGCAAGGCATTGCTTAACGATGTTTTGCCCAGAGTGAAACACCTTTCACTAAAGGCACAGCAGGAACTGGCGCAGATCATCAACGGGCTGCTCGTTCAGGAGCAAGCCGCCGGTTACAACGACAGAGCGGCTAAAAAGGGGGTAGAAACATGAACAGGATTGAGATCAGCGGACTGATGCGCGATGCCATTAACCAGTTGCAGAAGGCGCTGGCAGAACAGGGCTATGCACCGAGATAAGCGGGAGAAAGAGATGCCCCAGTTCCTTAAGGGCTGGGGTCGTGCCAGGAAATTAGATAATTTTTAGTAATTTCATGTCGTAAAGCAAATCATTTTTCTCATCTTCACTGATATCCGCTATTAATTCGTAAGGTTCCGGCGAACTCATATTTCCACCGTTGCTGAATCAGTCCATATTTCTCACCTGTCAAAAAATACAATGGTGGGTCATCATGGTCAGATACAGTAAAGAAGAAAAAGAGCAGCACCTGGCTGCGTGGCAGGAAAGTGGTCTGAGTAAAACCGCTTACTGCCAACAGGTGAATATCAATATTGCCACTTTCTATTATTGGCTGGAGAAAAAACG
>JBOFSC010000405.1:0-1116 GCA_051651345.1 Enterobacteriaceae bacterium | reverse complement strand
GGCACTGTCCGAGAGAAGCGAGGAGTATATCGCGGCCCAACGTATACTGGAGCGGGAACTGCCTGTTTTACCTCTGGTATCATCTCTGCAACTGCAGGCTTACCGCTCTGATATCAAAGGGCTGGTGTTTAGCTCTTTCGGTAATGCCACCTTTGCAAAAGTCTATCGTCAGCGGGATAACAGCGAAGCCCCTCAGGAGAGCAAACCGTGACCATTTTTATTTTGCGGCGTCTTGCCCTGTTTTTGATCACCCTGTTTATTCTGACCCTGGTCAGCTTTTGCCTGGCTTACTATACCCCCTATCCCCCCCTGCAGGGGGATAATGCGCCGGAGGCCTGGTGGTATTACATCAGTCAACTGTTACAGGGTAACTTTGGTCACTCCATTATTAATGGTCAGTCGATTGTCTCCCAGTTGAAGGAGGTGCTACCGGCGACTCTGCAACTCTGTGTGATCGCCCTGGTGCTGGCATTTGTATGCGGTGTGCCTCTGGGGATTGTGGCGGGTATCAATCGCATGAAGTGGCCTGATATCACCATCAGCAGTGTCGCTCTGCTGGGTTTTTCCATCCCGGTCTTCTGGCTGGCCTTGCTATTAATGCTCTTTTTCTCATTGCAAATGGGCTGGCTGCCGGTATCCGGTCGGATCTATCTGCTCTATCAACTGGAGCCCGTTACCGGATTTTCCCTTATCGATGCCTGGCTATCTGACTCCCCCTATCGCCACGAGATGATAGTCAGTACGCTGCAACATATGATTTTGCCCGTTTCCGTGCTGACCCTGACGCCGATGATGGAAGTCATTCGTCTGATGAATATCAGCACCAGCGAGGCCTACGAGCAGAACTATATTAAAGCCGCAGAAATTCGTGGCCTCTCCACCCTGCAAATCATCAGACGCCATCTGCTGGGCAATACCCTGCCCCCATTGATTGCTAAATTGGGTTTACAATTTTCTACCATGCTCAATCTGGCGTTGATCATCGAGGTGGTGTTTAACTGGCCAGGCATTGGCCGCTGGGTGGTAAGCGCCATCCGTCAGCAAGATTACGCTGCAGTCTCTGCGGGTGTTTTGGTGATCGGTACCCTGGTTATCCTGATAGGCACCTTGTCTGAT
>JBOFSC010000404.1:0-5800 GCA_051651345.1 Enterobacteriaceae bacterium | reverse complement strand
GGTGTCCCCGAGGGTAATAGAACCGCTATCCGCCTGCTCCTGGCCGCTGAGCATCCGGAACAGGGTGGATTTACCGGCACCGTTGGGGCCGATAATACCGACGATAGCCCCTTTAGGCAGGGTAAAAGAGAGATCATCGATCAGCAGGCGATCGCCATAAGCTTTGCTGATTTGGCTGACTTCCAGCACCTTGTCTCCCAGACGGGGACCGGGGGGAATAAACAGCTCGCTGGTCTCATTGCGTTTTTGATACTCCACGCTGTTAAGCTCATCAAAACGCGCCAGACGGGCTTTGCTTTTTGCCTGGCGGCCTTTGGGATTCTGGCGTACCCACTCCAGCTCTTTCTCAATGGATTTGCGCCTGGCGGCCTCACTGGAGGCTTCCTGTTCCAGACGCTTCTCTTTCTGCTCCAGCCAGGAGGAGTAGTTGCCCTCCCAGGGAATACCTTCGCCGCGATCCAGCTCCAGAATCCAGCCTGCAACGTTATCAAGGAAATAACGGTCGTGGGTGATCGCTACCACGGTGCCTTCGTAGTCGTGCAGGAAGCGCTCCAGCCAGGCAACGGATTCGGCATCCAGGTGGTTGGTGGGCTCATCCAGCAGTAACATATCGGGTTTTTCCAGCAGCAGGCGACAAATCGCCACCCGACGCCGTTCACCCCCGGAAAGATGTTCGATTTTGGCATCCCAGGGTGGCAGGCGCAGGGCATCAGCGGCGCGCTCAAGCTGGTTTTGCAGATTGTGGCCGTCATGGGCCTGAATAATGGCTTCCAGCTTACCTTGCTCTTTCGCCAGTTGATCAAAATCCGCATCTGGTTCGGCATAGGCTGCGTAGACCTGATCCAGACGGCTCAGGGCATCAGCCACTTCACTGACCGCCTCTTCAACGCACTCACGCACGGTTTGTTCGAGGTTGAGCTGCGGCTCCTGGGGCAGATAGCCCACTTTGATCCCCGGCTGTGGACGGGCTTCTCCCTCGATATCTTTATCGATCCCCGCCATGATACGCAGCAGGGTGGATTTCCCCGCGCCATTCAGACCCAAAACACCGATCTTGGCGCCGGGGAAGAAACTTAAAGAGATATTTTTCAGGATATGGCGCTTGGGCGGAACCACTTTGCCCACGCGGTGCATCGTATAGACGTATTGTGCCACTTTGGTATTCCTATAATATTTAACCTGTTTGCTACGGCAAGATAATGACCAATAGAGGCAGGGAAGTCCAGAGGGTTATGGAGCTGTTTTACCTCGTTGGGCCATAATCTGGTCATATACCTCGCCGTAGAATTTCTCGTAATTGCCTCCAGTACCTTCACTAACTGAAGGGCTTTCCGTGCGATAGAGTTCGCCCAGTTTCTCTCTGGCTTCCGTTTCGCTCACTTTTTGCTGGCGCCAGTTTTGATAGATGGCTTGTGCTGCACGCACTTTTTCCGGGGTGGATAAAATCTGTTGATGCTTATCAATGCCGCTGATTTTCAATAGGATATCTGCTGTATCAAGCTCATAGAGTAGAGCGGCACCCTCTTCTCGCAGCGCCCGGTTGATAAAGTTCTGTTTAGATGAGGAATCAGCCGGTTCTTTATAGGTGGCATGGCCCATTTCATGGGATAACACAATGACAAACATGGGTAGAGAGCGATCGATTCTTCTGTCCAGCACGGTCTGTTTTGTTGCTCTGCTACTATAGGTTTCCTGATTGTCAGATAAATAGAGCGTCCAGCCTTCAGCCTGTAAGGTATGAAGATCCTGATTGAGCCTGCTCAGTGACTGCAAAAAAGACATTTCAGCTGGTGACCATATTTTCCCTGTCAACCCGTCAGGTTCCTGTGAGGGCTGGGATAACAGACTCTGTTCAATCTGTTCTGTTTTTTGTTGTATCACCTGACTGTCATTGGCATACAGACGCTGCATCAATACCCTGTCGCGACTTAATTTTTTTTGCAGGTCATTGAAGGAGACGCCTGCAATAGTGATGGCATTATGAATATCATTATCAGGGTAGACATAGAGATCACCGGTGTCAGAACCAGCAACGGTAATGGGTTGATCATGGATCAGTAAATGGACGTTATACAGTTGGTAAGCCTGATCGAAAGGGGCCTCCAGCAGTGCCAGAGCAATAGTATCGAACTGTTGTGCCAGAACGCGTTTTCAATCACCGGGGCTTGCCCTGTAACAAGGGTTGAGCACTGAATAGTGCCAGTGGTTTTTTAGTACACAGGCTATTTTGACAGGGAGGATAGATGAGCATATTATTGTGTTAATAGTTAACACAGGGGGCGTTATGAGCAGAACAACCAGCGTAACGATTGGCGAGCATTTGAACTCTTTTATCAATCGCTTAATAGATAGCGGCCGTTACGGCTCTGTGAGTGAAGTGATGCGCTCGGCTCTGCGGTTGTTAGAGCAGCAGGAAGCCAATGATGAAATTGTGCGTAAGGCGGTGATAGAGGGGCTGGAAAGTGGAGAAAGTGCCTTATCAGTGCGGGATATTATTGCGCAAGGAAAGAAAAAAAACCGTGTATAAACTAACTGAGTTGGCAGTAGTCGATCTCAGTGGGATCTATGACTATACCTTTATGACATTTGGTGAGGCCCAGGCGGATCGCTATACAGAAGCGTTTGACGAGTTTTTTGCAACATTGGCGGAAATGCCAGAGATAGGGCGGGATTATCTTGCGGTTCCAGGCGTAATGCGCATTGAATTTCAGAGTCATACTATTTTTTATACCGTTCGTGACACCGATATTCTGATTGCACGTATTTTGCACCAGCAGATGAATCATATGCTCCATCTGTCAGGTAAGCCATAAACTCTTTTCGGGCAGAGAGGTGTCATATATGGGCCTCAGATTTAACCCGTAACCCACACCATCTTCAACGCATTCACCGGACAGCGGAAGGCGCATTCGCCGCAACCATCACATAACGCGTTTTCAATCACCGGGGCTTGTCCTGCCTGCCAGCGTATCGCCTGGCGTGCACAGAATTCAGCGCAACTGTCACAATAGAGATAGCGATTTTGACACTCGCCCTGTAACTGGGGATGGGCCTGAATGGTGCCTGTGGCCTGCAACAGTCCTTTGGGGCAGGCAGCAGCGCAGTTGTGGCAGCGGTTGCAGTAGTGGTGTGGAAAATCCATTTCCGGTCTTTGCTCATACAGAGTGATTGCCTGCTCCGGGCAGGCGGTGGCGCACTCGCCGCAGCCTGTACACAGGGCGTTAAACAGGGTCTCTTCTATGGCGCCCGGTGGCCGGATGGGGGAGGGGAGTGAAGGAACGCTGTCTCTGGCTTTGTTGACCAGATGACGCAATAACTCGCGCCGACTCATGGGCCGGTTAGGCACCAGGGGTTTTTTACTGTTTAGCATCAGCGATAGAGTGGCACCGGGGCCACGGTCAGTTGCAAGCCGTCGGCTAACTCCTGCAGATCACACCGGGCCAGTTGTGCTAACCGGTGATAGAATGGCTGCTCCAGAGGTGTTTCCTGAACTAACTGCAGATAGCGGGATGACCAGGTAAGCAGATGCGCACTCAGTAATGTGCCCGCTGCTTCGGGCCGTTGTAATTCCAGAAGCTGCGCCAGCGCCAGTAGCATCAGGCCAAACTGATCTTCCGGCTCCTGTTGCTGGCTGCTGAACTGCACGCCCTGTTGTGCCAGAAAGTGGCGATAGTCCAGGGTGGAGGGGCCCAGCAGCAGGTTATCCTGCTGCAAATAGACCGAACCCCAGGGAGGAGCAGGCATAACCCCCTGACCTTCGAACAGAATGGAGAAATCATAAGCCAGCAGGTCAGGAGAGAACGAGGCCAGAGAGTGACCCAGCGCCTCTATTGTATCTGGCTGTTGCCAGGGAAACAGTTGACTGACCTCAGCCAGTAACGGCACCAGGGTGCTGACCGGTGCCTGTAACGGAGAGGTGTAGAAGCAGGCCCCTAAAATACGGGGCAGGTTGCTGTTAAGAAAGGCACTGTTGCGTTCACTCCCGTTATCGTTTGTCCTGCTCACAGCGCCATCATCCACAGATTGTAGAAGGCGATTCGTCCGGCCAGCTCTGCCAGCAGCACGCCCAGTGCACTAAAGCCCAACCACAGAGGGGAGAGGCGGGGACGCAGCCAGGAGATCACGGTGATAATCACCGCCAGGGTTAGCAACAGCAGTTGCGCGGCCCAGTAGCCTATCTGCTGAGCGGCCAGATCCGGCACGCTCTGGCTCAGGAAATTCAGGTAACCGGAGTGGCAGAACATCTGTAGCAGTACCCCTGTCAGCAGCGCTCCGCTGCCCAGTAAACGGGCGCCGACACACAAAGAGAGCGCGCCACCACACACCAGTAGGGTCATCCACATTTGTACTGTGGTGTAGCTGCTGTTCCAGGCGGGCACCGTAGCTAACTGATAAACCTGTGGAATAGACCAGACAAAAGCCAGACCTGCCACCAGCGTCAACATATTACACAGGCCCGCCAGGATATTCTGGCGCCACAGATGGCTGAAAAACAGGGTACCACTGGCAAAAGTGACATAGAGGGCGCACAGGACAATCTCCGTACTCATCGGCGAACGGCCGACGCCCAGCAGCATATTCAGCGCCCGCAGAGGCTGACCGATATGCAGGCCGCCAATGGCCAGCCCGATGATCAGTAACACAAAAGCCAGACAATTGGCCCGCTGCAGTTGCTGTTTTTCCATCAGCCCCAGCGCCCGACTAAGCCAGGCGAGCAGGAACACACCGACAGAACTCTGCCCTGCCACGGTAAAGAAAACTAAAGGAAGTTCATGCATCCTGTTATACCTCCCTGGGGTTCTGGATGTGTCCGGCACGATCGCCACAGGGTTTGGCATCCCGGTGCGGCTTGATAATCAGGTTGGGCTCCGTCAGGGCGGGATCGGGCAAGGGCGCAATGGCATTCTGGGTGCCATATTGCTGACGTAGCGCTGCCATTTCGCCAAAATCCAGCGCCCGCTGGGGGCAGGAGTTGACGCACACCGGTTTCTCCCCTTTGGCCACCCGCTGGTAGCAGCCGTCACACTTGCTCATCAGCTTGCTGCTGCTGTCAAACTGCGGCGCACCATAGGGGCAGCGCATTTCGCAATAGCGGCAGCCCACACACAGGCTCTGATCGATGACCACCAGGCCATCTTCGTTGCGTTTATGCATGGCACCGGTAGGGCAGCCCTCTACGCAGGTAGGTTTAGAGCAGTGGTTGCAGGCAATAGAGAGATAATAACTAAACACATTCTGTTGCCACACCGAACCTACTTTGCTCCAGTGACCGCCACCATATTCATAGATGCGGCGAAACTTAGGTCCCAGTTGTAGATCTTTCTCATCCTTGCAGCTGACCTGGCAGGTTTTACAGCCGGTACACTTGCTGGAGTCGATATAAAAACCATACTGTTTGCTCATGCTGTTACTCCACACGTTTTATATCAACGAGGTTGGTATGCTGCGGATTGCCCTTCGCCAGCGGTGAAGGATGCTGGGTGGTCAGGGTATTGATACAGCCGCCCACATCCACACCATCGGCATTGATATTGCGCCAGGCGCCCTGGGGGACCGCAAGAACACCCGGCATCACGCGGGGCGTGACTTTAACCGCCATACGGATCTTGCCGCGCTCATTGAAGATCTCCACTCTGTCGCCTTCGTTGATACCTCTGTGCTGGGCATCCACAGGATTGAGCCAGCACTCGTGGGGAATCGCCTCACGTAACATGGCAACGGAGTAGTAGGTGGAGTGCACATGGCCTTTGCAGTGAAAACCGATCATCTGTAGCGGATAGTGCTGACGGCCCGCTGTATC
>JBOFSC010000403.1:0-4632 GCA_051651345.1 Enterobacteriaceae bacterium | reverse complement strand
TATGCCGCCGATATCACTTATGGCACTAACAACGAATATGGTTTTGACTATCTGCGTGACAATATGGCCTTCAGCCCGGAGGACAGGGTACAGCGTCCTCTGCACTACGCGCTGGTGGATGAGGTGGACTCCATTCTGATCGATGAGGCGCGTACGCCTCTGATTATTTCCGGCCCGGCAGAAGATAGCTCTGAGCTCTATATCAAGGTCGATAAGCTGATTCCCAGATTGCAGCGTCAGGAGAAAGAGGATTCCGATACCTTTAAGGGTGAAGGGCACTTCTGGGTGGATGAGAAGGGGCGCCAGGCCCATTTGACCGAGCGCGGTCTGATCAGAATCGAAGAGCTTCTGGTGGAGTCGCGCATTATGGATGAGGGCGAATCCCTCTATTCACCGACCAATATTATGCTGATGCACCATGTGACAGCGGCCCTGCGGGCTCATGCACTCTTTACCCGCGATGTGGATTACATCGTTAAAGAGGGCGAGATTATTATCGTCGATGAGCATACCGGCCGTACCATGGTGGGTCGACGTTGGTCTGATGGTCTGCACCAGGCGGTGGAGGCCAAAGAGGGCGTGGAAATCCAGAATGAAAATCAGACCCTGGCTTCCATTACCTTCCAGAACTACTTCCGTCTCTATGAAAAGCTGGCGGGAATGACCGGGACAGCCGATACGGAAGCCTTCGAGTTTCGTTCCATTTATCGGCTGGATACCATCGTGGTACCCACTAACCGTCCTATGGTGCGTAAGGATATGCCCGATTTGGTCTATATGACGGAGCAGGAGAAACTGGATGCGATCATTGAGGATATTAAGGAGTGTTCCGGCAGAGGGCAACCGGTGCTGGTGGGAACCATCTCTATTGAAAAATCTGAGGTAGTCTCTGCAGAGCTGACCAAGGCGAAAATTCCCCATGAGGTGCTTAATGCCAAATTCCACGCCCGTGAAGCGGATATTGTGGCTCAGGCAGGCCAACCCGGCGCGGTGACTATTGCTACCAATATGGCCGGTCGTGGTACGGATATTGTTCTGGGCGGCAGCTGGGCCACTGAAATCGCCGCCCTGGAGTCCCCCACCGAGGAGCAGATTGCCGAAATAAAGAGTGCCTGGCAGGAGCGACACAATACGGTGGTGCAGGCGGGTGGTCTGCATATTATCGGTACTGAGCGCCATGAATCCCGTCGTATCGATAACCAGTTGCGCGGCCGTTCTGGTCGTCAGGGAGACCCGGGTTCTTCCCGTTTCTATCTGTCGATGGAAGATGCGCTGATGCGTATTTTCGCTTCTGAGCGGGTTGCCGGGATGATGCGTAAACTGGGTATGAAGCACGGGGAGGCAATAGAGCATCCCTGGGTGACCAAGGCGATTGCCAATGCTCAGCGCAAGGTGGAGAGCCGGAACTTCGATATTCGTAAGCAGTTGCTGGAATATGATGACGTGGCCAATGATCAGCGGCGGGCGATCTACTCACAGCGGAACGAACTGCTGGATGCCAATGATATCAGTGATACTGTTAATAGCATCCGTGAAGATGTGGTCCAGAATATGATCAACCACTATATTCCGCCTCAGTCTCTGGAAGAGCAATGGGATATTCCCGGTCTTGAGCAACGCCTGCACAGTGACTTCGATCTTGAGCTGCCTATCACCAGTTGGCTGAAGGAGGAGATCGATCTGCATGAAGAGACCCTGCGTGAAAGAATTCAGCAAAAGGTCGCTGAAGCTTATCAGCAGAAAGAGGATGTGGTGGGTGCTGAGATGATGCGCCATTTCGAGAAAGGTGTGATGCTGCAGACCCTGGACACCCTATGGAAAGAGCACCTGGCGGCGATGGATTATCTGCGTCAGGGTATCCATCTGCGTGGTTATGCCCAGAAAGATCCGAAGCAGGAGTATAAGCGCGAATCCTTCGCCATGTTTGGTACCATGCTCGACTCCCTGAAGTACGAAGTGATCAGTGTGCTCAGCAAGGTTCAGATTCGCATGCCGGATGAAGTGGAAGAGGCAGAGCGCGCACGTCGTGCTGAGGTAGAGCGCCTGGCGAGCCAGCAGCAACTCAGCCATCAGGAGATGGAATCCATGGGTGCGGATGCTTCGGGTACTGTGGTTCGCGGCGAGCGTAAAGTGGGTCGCAATGAGCCTTGTCCTTGTGGTTCCGGCAAAAAGTATAAGCATTGCCATGGGGCGCTGGAGTAACATCTACTCAAATAACCTGGAGATGCAGTTAGCTCCCTCCCCTGCGAAGGGGAGGGTTGGGGTGGGGTCAACACACTTTAGGGTTGTGTTGCTTTCACGTTCGGCGTATGACCCCCTCCCTGCCTCCCCCTTGTCAGGGGGAGGAGAAGGTTTAGCTGCAACTCGAAATCCTTTGGGTATATATCCTGAGTATTTGGAGGCTTGCGGTGAGAAACCAAGACAGAGAAAAATATCGTCCCATCGTGATTGGTATTGTGGCTGATCAGCAGGATCAGGTTCTGCTCACGCAGCGTACTTCAGGACAACATCTGTCGGGATACTGGGAGTTTCCCGGCGGTAAAGTGAATGAAGGTGAGAGCCTGGAGGCTGCATTAAAGCGCGAGCTGCAGGAGGAGGTGGGGATTGAGGTGCAAGCCTGCTCCCTGCTTACCACCACCCACCACAGCTATCAGGATCGCCATCTGGCGCTGCATTTTTTTCTGGTGACCGAGTGGCTGGGAGAAGCGGCGGCCTGTGAAGGGCAACCGCTGCGTTGGGTGAAAAGATGCAGCCTCGACAGCAAGCAGTTTCCGCCAGGAAATCATGAGGTGATTGCAAGATTACTGACGATGTCGTAGGGGTTTCCCCCCGTGCTCGCCTGGATCGTAGTGGTTATTCTGTAAGTTGCAGTCATCCCCTTTTTCTTTGGAATCCCGCTCTGAATAGCGACACAACGCGAGCTACAGCCTTATCTGACAATGATAGAGTCTGCCCGATGACGGATAAGCGAGCAGAGACAATGAAAAAAAACAGGATATACACACCCCATGACACCACATTTCGTAAATACCTGGCGCAGCCAGAGGTTGCCCGCGATTTTATGGAACTGCACCTGCCTTCAAACCTGAGAGCACTCTGCGACTTAACCACTTTGAAGCTGGAGTCAGGCAGTTTTATTGAGGATAATTTGCGCCCATACTACAGCGATGTGCTCTACAGCCTGAGTACCAGCGAGGGCGATGGTTACATTTATGTTACCCTGGAACACCAAAGTACGAGCAAGAAAAATATTGCTTTCAGATTGATGATACAGTATCGCTGCCATGCAGCGGCATTTGGAGGCGGGAAATGAAAAACTGCCCCTGGTGATCCCCATTCTGTTTTATACCGGAAGGCCCAGTCCGCATCCGCACTCCATGAATTGGTTACAGGGCTTCGCCCAACCGGAGCTGGCGCGTCAGCTTTACAGCAGCGATTTCCCTCTTGTGGATATCACGATTATCCCGGATGATGAAATCATACACCACAAAAGCATGGCTGCGCTGACGCTGCTGCAAAAACATATACGACAACGCGATCTGAGTGAGTTAGTGAGGCCACTGGCTGTCACCATAGCGAGCAGCCAAATCAACGGACAACTGTTGGAAACAGTGGTAAACTACATGTTAACATCCCGTCTGATCAAAGACAGCAGGCTGTTTATGCAGCAATTGGCACAGCAACTTTTAGAAATCGGGGAGGGTCCCATGCAAAAAAGAATGTTAACCCTGGCTGAACAACTGAAACAGCACGGCAGGGAAGAGGGAGTGAAACAAGGTATGGAAAAAGGCATTAAAGCGAATGCGTTTAAAATTGCCGGAGCCATGCTGAGCCGGGGCATGTCACCCAAAATGGTGATGGAGCTGACCGAACTCTCTGAGCATGAAATAAGCCAAATCAATCACTGAGCCGAAGCCTGTCAAGGCGGGCAAACCTATCAGTGTCCGCCAACTGTAAACCCGATTACCATGCCACGCAGGCCCTACTGACACTTGCGCTGTTTCTTGATTACAAATGAGAGAGAGCTGTACAGGTTTTTTCCCCTCTCCCGCACGCGGGCGAGGGAATGTTTCATGTCTCAGAAAGTCTCACTGTTTCCATTTTATCAGAGGTTGCAATGAATAGGATAGCTTCGCTGGTGTATGTGGTAGCCTGCGTGCTGGCATGGAGCTTGATTCCACTTATCTCGAAGATAGCCACCACAGATCTTTCACCGCTGCAGTTTCTGTTATGGTCCAATGTGTTATCGACAGCAGCCATATTTATCGTCGCCTGGCCGTCATTAAGAAAAAAACAGAACGTGGAATGGCGCAAGGCTGTCAGAATAACGTGTTTCCCTGGATTCTTAGGCTGCTTTTTTTATTATGCCTGCCTCTATTATGCCTATTCAAAAAGTAATGGTATTTCCGTGCTTGTCATGCAATATACCTGGCCGATATGGCTTGTATTACTGTCACCCTGTGTCACAAAAGAGAAGTTTAACAAGCGGTCACTGCTCATATGTAGGTACTTAAGCTCATAACACATTGATGTACCTTTAATTCATTACAGGGTAAATACTAAGACCTAACGATAGCAACATACTTTTCTGATCTCGCCTGGGATGAGCTCGTTGACCATGAGTCGCAAAAA
>JBOFSC010000402.1:0-3254 GCA_051651345.1 Enterobacteriaceae bacterium | reverse complement strand
AGTGGTGAGAAAACCGGTTTTGCTTATGCCGATCAAATATCACTGCAGGCGCTGCAGCAGAGTGGCCAGGCCGCGCGTACCATTGCCCGTGAAGCGGGCAGAGGCAAGGTACAGACGCTGCAACGAGGTTCATCAACACAACTCTATCTGCCTTTGGATCCCCTGCAAAGTATTGCGCGTGAAGAGAAAATAGCGCTACTGCATCTGGTGAACAGAGTGGCCCGCGCACAGGACTCCAGGGTGCAGGAGGTGAACGCCAGTATTACCGGATTGCATGAGCTGGTGCTGGTGGCGGCGACGGATGGCACGCTGGCGGCGGATATCCGCCCTCTGGTGCGCCTGTCCGTCAGTGTCCTGGTAGAGCAGGATGGCAAACGTGAGCGGGGCAGTTTTGGCGGCGGTGGTCGTTTTGGCTACGACTATTTTCTGGCGACCGATGAGCAGGGTGAGGTCAGAGCCGAGCGCTTCGCCCGTGAAGCGGTGCGTATGGCGCTGGTGAATCTGTCCGCTGTGGCGGCACCGGCCGGAATGATGCCGGTGGTGCTGGGCCCTGGCTGGCCCGGTGTCTTGCTGCATGAAGCGGTGGGGCATGGTCTGGAGGGGGATTTTAATCGCAAAGGCTCTTCGGTCTTTAGCGGTCAGCTGGGGCAACTGGTGGCCTCTCCCCTGTGTACCATTGTAGATGATGGCTCTCTGTCACAGCGCAGGGGTTCTCTGGCTATCGATGATGAAGGGGTGCCGGGGCAATACAATGTCCTGATAGAGAACGGTGTGCTTAAGAAGTATATGCAGGACAAGCTTAATGCGCGCCTGATGGGGGTGGAGCCTACAGGCAATGGCAGACGTGAATCCTATGCCAATCTGCCGATGCCCCGTATGACCAATACCTATATGTTGGCGGGAGAGTCTACTCCGCAAGAGATTATCAGCAGTGTGGAGTATGGTCTGTATGCGCCTAATTTTGGCGGTGGTCAGGTGGATATCACCTCGGGTAAGTTTGTTTTCTCCACCTCAGAAGCCTATCTGATTGAAAACGGAAAATTGACCACCCCGGTGAAAGGGGCTTCACTGATCGGTTCCGGTATTGAGGTGATGCAGCAGGTGTCCATGGTAGGTAATGACCTGGCGTTGGATAACGGTATTGGCGTGTGTGGTAAAGAGGGCCAGAGTGTACCGGTAGGCGTGGGACAACCGACCCTGAAGCTGAAACAGATCACGGTGGGGGGCACTGGGGGGTAGGGTATTTTGCTCCTCCCCTTGCCAGGGGAGGGAGCTGAAACCTCATATCACTGCCCGCCCGGCAAGCTATACATCGTACCTTCCTGTGTCTCTTCTACAATCGCGCGTTGTGACACGTCGCGTCGTTTCCTCTTTTCAATACGCTCTTCCCGCCGTTGTTGACGATCAATCTCCTGCTGCCTAACAGGATATTCTTTATAGTTATCATTGTATTATTGCCTGTTTTGTTATTTACCTGTCCTCAGTCCCTTGCTCCTGCAATTCACGCAGATACTGGAACAACTGACGGTAATTTTTCGCGGGTTTGCCACTGGCCTGCTCTTTGTGCGCGGCACGCACCAGGGAGCGAAGCTTTTGTCGGTCTGCCGCAGGAAACAGCTGCACCACCTGGTTGAGTGCCTCATCACCCTGTTGCAGTAATCGGTCGCGCAGGGACTCCAGTTGATGAAACTGAGCGACCTGCTGATTATGGCGATTTTTGAGCTTATCCAGCGCAGACTGAATCGGTTCAATATCTATTTGACGCAGTAATTTACCAATAAACTGTAGCTGACGGCGACGCCCCTCTTTTTTAATCCGCTGCGCCAGTTCGATGGCATCACGCATATCAGTGGATAAAGGAATGCGATCCAGGGCCGCAGAGCTTAACTCTACCAGCTCGACACCCAGAGCCTTCAGGGATTCAGCATCCCGTTTGAGTTCACTTTTGCTGACCCAGATAATCTCATCATCAGCATCGTCTGTGACATCCTGCCACTCATCATTATTATGTTGCATTGTGTTTGGTCCGGTCAGCGTGATTCAAAAGAGAAATTATCCATGTACCGGGTTCATTCGTACAGCGAATTCTCGCAGTGGGTTATTTCTGAGCACCATAAATAAGTATAGATAGCTTTAGCGGCGACATGTACCAGGGAGAGTTGTGTTACACTTTTCACCACAACGTGATGATTTAAGCAGAGGCACAGGGTCATGAGTGTTATTGAACAGGTTACCCGGCAGCGTAAAGAGCTGGAACAAGCGGTGGAGCAGGCATTGCAGATTGCCAGAGGCGCTTCTGATGCGGCTGAGGTGACAATCAGTAAGACCACGGGGATCAGTGTCAGTTCCCGCCTCGAAGAAGTTGAAAATATTGAATTTAATAGTGACGGTGCCTTGGGGATTACCGTTTATTATCAGCAGTGTAAAGGCCATGCCCTGTCTACGGATCTCAGCGAGCAGGCTATCCGGCGCACCGTGCAGGCAGCGCTGGATATCGCCCGTTACACTTCTGCTGACCCTTGCTCGGGTCTGGCTGATGCGGAATTACTGGCCTTTGATGCGCCGGATCTGGATCTGTTTTACCCGCAGGAGCCGGATGTGGAACGCGCTATCGCCATCGCGACGGAAGCGGAGCAGTTCGCTCTTCAATCCGATCCGCGTATTGTTAACAGCGAAGGGGCTTCCTATAACAGCCACTACGGTATCCGGGTATTTGGCAACAGCCACGGGATGCTGCAGAGTTACTGTTCCAGCCGCCACACCCTCTCCTGCAGTGTTATCGCCCGTGAGGATGACGATATGCAGCGGGATTACGCCTATACGGTGGCCCGGGATGCGAGAGAGCTGGAGAGTGCCCGCTGGGTGGGGGAAGAGTGCGCCAGAAGAACCCTGGCCCGGCTCAAGCCCCGTAAACTGACCACGCGTCAGGCACCGGTGCTGTTTGCCGCAGAGATCGCCCCCGGACTGTTTGGTCACCTGGTTTCGGCGATCAGTGGCAGCAATTTATACCGTAAGTCCTCATTTTTACTGGATAAGCTGGCGCACAGGGTATTGCCTGACTGGCTGACTATCCGCGAGGAACCGCACCTGCTTAAAGGTCTGGCCTCCGCGCCCTTCGATGGGGAAGGGGTCAGAACCGAGGCGCGGGATATTGTCCGGGACGGTATTCTGCAAAGTTATCTGTTGAACAGCTATACCGGTCGTAAGTTGGGGATGCGCACTACGGGCCATGCCGGTGGTATTCATAACTGGCG
>JBOFSC010000401.1:0-1881 GCA_051651345.1 Enterobacteriaceae bacterium | reverse complement strand
TATCGGTGATGAACTGCCCGTAGAGCGGGTGGCTTATCGGGTGGCCTCGGCATTTCAGTTTCCGGCACCGGTGGTGGCGGTTCAGCAGGATATCAGCGTGCTGGAGCTGTTTCACGGACCGACTCTGGCGTTTAAAGATTTCGGTGGCCGCTTTATGGCGCAGATCCTGGCAGAGATTGCCGGGGAACAACCGGTGACTATCTTAACGGCCACCTCCGGGGATACCGGTGCCGCTGTGGCCCACGCCTTCTATGGTTTAAAGAATGTGCGGGTGGTGATCCTCTATCCCAAAGGCAAAATCAGCCCGCTGCAGGAGCGTCTGTTCTGTACCCTGGGCGACAATATTCATACGGTGGCGATCAACAGTGATTTTGATGCCTGCCAGGCCCTGGTAAAACAGGCATTTGATGATCAGGAACTGCGCCAGGCGCTGAATCTGAACTCCGCTAACTCCATCAATATCAGCCGTTTGCTGGCCCAGATCTGTTACTACTTTGAAGCGGTGGCGCAGCTGCCCGCACAGGCGCGAGAGCAACTGGTGATCTCGGTACCCAGTGGTAATTTTGGCGATTTAACGGCGGGGTTACTGGCGAAAGCCAGCGGCTTACCGATCAAGCGTTTTATTGCTGCCACCAATGCCAATGATACGGTGCCGCGCTATTTGGCCAATGGCAAATGGCAGCCCAACGCTACCGTTGCCACTCTCTCCAATGCCATGGATGTGAGCCAGCCTAATAACTGGCCGCGTATTGAAGAGATCTTTGCCCGTCAGGGATGGTCCCTGGGTGAGCTGGATTCCGGTTCTGTCAATGACGAGGTGACGAAAGAGACGATTCGGCAACTGGACCAACTGGGCTATCTCTCTGAACCCCATGGTGCGGTGGCTTACCGTCTGTTGCGCGACAGATTACAGCCAGGAGAACACGGACTGTTTTTGGCGACCGCCCATCCGGCGAAATTTAAGGAGAGCGTAGAGGCGGTGCTGGACAGAGAGCTGACCCTGCCACCTGCGTTGGCGATCCGCGCCAATTTACCGGTGCTGTCGCACACTATTGATGCACACTATGGTGAATTGCGGCAGTTACTGCAGAAACTGATCAATTAACAGGATACAAGGCTGCTCTGATAACGAGCAGCCTTGTATCTCTCTCTTATTAATTGAGAGGATAATAGGCCAGCGGCATACGTTGCAGTAAGGCATGTCCCGTCGTATCAGGATCAAACAGTACGGTGCCCCACAAAGCCCCTTCATTTTTGATATTGAGATACTGCGGCCCACCGGTACAATCGAGACGTAGCAGATATCCGGCATTATAGTTGCCCGTGATCTTGACATCGCTACAGCCCATTTTCTTAGTGAGATCGATATGATCGATGGCGGGTATCAGAGTGATCCCGTGCAAAAAATGGTTACCGTCATTTAGTAAAGTAGCCCATGCAATCTGCGTATTATCAAATACATTGATAGAAAATGCATGGGATTGTCCCTGAATATCCTTGAGAGTAAAATCAATTTTTCCATCAGTTTTAAAAGGGTTAGCGGTTGCCAGTTGACTTTCTATCTGTTGTTCCAGATTGTTGAACAGATACTTGCCATTACTGCGGGAAAATACCAACTGCGAAAAATCGATGGCATTTGTCAGCATCACCTGAGCATCAGCGTTGACAGGATGAATTTTCATCTCCAGATCCTGTATCAGTATTGAGCCTGGAAACCAGTTAACCTTTTGCCCCATATTAGGGGTTTATACGTAGGATCTTTAGGATCAACCAACTGATAACGATAGAAAAAATGACGTATTTTTAGAAAAAAGAGTGGAAAGTGTGCTGTGATCATGATCAAATGATCATTCGCCAAAACAACCAACACAACCAACACAA
>JBOFSC010000400.1:0-1667 GCA_051651345.1 Enterobacteriaceae bacterium | reverse complement strand
AATTGCGCCACATCACAAAATCACCATAACCTCCGGCAGGATCTGACTTTTTGGAATACTTCTCTGCGCAATCGTGAAGCCGCTAATTGGGAAGCCAACTTTGTCCAATAGCATAACTGATTGAATTATGCAGTCCTCTCAGTTGCGCTTCCTGTCTCGGTTCAGTACTATCCAAACAACGCGATGGTACTACACCAGCGCCAGGGAATGCCAATAATAACAAAATGATTTTATATGCCCGTACCAGGGAAATAACTTCTACAAGAACATAAGCTGCAGTTCCCCGCTTCTCAAGGCTTGAGACGCGGGGTTTTTAGTTTTCCCCCTGCTCCTCCGCTAACATCTGTAGAAATGCCCCCACTGTTGAAGTCATGGCGTTCAGATTATAAGTGACATAGAGATTCGCGGAGATGGCTGGCGTTAACGGGCAGAAGCTAACACCCGGCCAGGAAATGCTGCCGTAGCTCTCCGGCAACAGGGTGATACCATAACCATAGGCAACCAGCGCCAGCGCGGTTTGTGGTTCGTTGACCCGATGCACGATCTCCGGCATCACGCCATACTGACGACACACTTCGTACAGATAGCCCCCCAGATTGAACTTCTGCGCACTCAGCAGGATAAATTTTTCGCCACTCAGTTGGCCCACCGAGATGCTGGACGATCCCGCCAGTCGGTGCTGCTGCGCCACTGCCAGTTGAATCTGCTCACGGGCTAATAGCTGACGACCAATGCCCTCAGGCAGCGCCATGGTGCTGTCACGACTGATGCCGATATCAATGCGGTGTTCCTGTAGCGCTTCCAGTTGCTGTTGTGGATTGAGTTCATTAAGGGACCAACTCACCTCAGGAAAACGCTGATTGAATCGCTGTAGTGTCGGCAGCAGCGCACCCCATGCTGCTGTCCCCACCGTGCCGGTCAGCAGATGCCCTGATTCTCCCCGTCCCAGTTTGCGCACATACTGCAGCGAATTGCCCACCTGATTGAGAATTGTATCCACTTCATGCAGCAGTGCCCGCCCGGCGGGTGTTAGCTCCACCGAACGCGTGGTTCTGATCAACAGGGGCGTCTCCAGCCATTTTTCTAACTCTTTAATATGCAGGCTAAGGGGAGGCTGCGACATGTTCAGACGTTGAGCCGCCCGGCTGAAACTCCGCTCCCGGGCAACAATCTTAAAATAGTAGAGCAGGCGGAAATTGACCCGGCTGATATCCAGTTTTCTGGCGCAATCTTCTGGAAAAATCATCATAATGCAGTACGTTTATCTGGCGTGATTTATATAAAATTTATATCAATATAACCGAATTTAGTATTGGAGCAACTATTAATACTGCTCTAGCATGAGGGAGTTAACATCTATTATAAGGACCTCATCATTATGAAAAAATATAGTGCTTATTTAGCTGAAGAGATCATCCGTAAACGTTTACCTGACTTCAAGCCCAAAGCGGCGTTGATTCTGGGTTCCGGTCTTGGCGAACTGGCAGATACCATGGAAGATGCCGTGGTCTTTGATTATAACGATCTGCCTGGTTTTCCTGTCAGTGGTGTGGTCGGTCACGCAGGACAACTGGTCGCCGGTACACTACAGGGCGTTCCCGTTGTCTGTATGAAAGGACGCGGTCATTTCTACGAAGGCCGGGGTATGCAGGTGATGACTTCTGCCG
>JBOFSC010000399.1:0-1466 GCA_051651345.1 Enterobacteriaceae bacterium | reverse complement strand
GCATTCTGGTACAGGATAAAGTCTATGCGCAGTTTGCCGAAAAACTGAGTGCGGCGGTCAGTAAGCTGAAAGTCGGCTCCTGGCAGGAAGAGGGTGTCCAGCAGGGTCCTCTGATCAATCAGGCCGCTGTCGACAAGGTACAGGCGCATATCAATGACGCCCTGCAACATGGTGCAAAAGTGCTTACGGGGGGCAAACCCAGTGCCCTGGGTGGACTCTTTTTTGAACCGACTGTATTGGCAGAAGCCAACGACAATATGCTGCTGGCCCGTGAGGAGACCTTTGGCCCGGTTGCGCCCCTGTTTCGTTTTCACGATGAACAGGAGGCAATTCACCTGGCTAACCAGACGGAAAGTGGCCTGGCCGCCTACTTCTACTCACGGGATATCGGCCGTATTTACCGGGTTGCAGAGGCCCTGGAGTCCGGCATGGTGGGAATTAATGACGGCATTATTTCCACTGCAGTCGCCTCTTTTGGCGGTATCAAGCAATCGGGTATTGGTCGCGAGGGATCTCACTACGGTATTGAGGAGTATCTGCAGGTGAAGTACCTCTGTTTTGGCGGCATTGAATCTCATGGAGCATAAATTATGTTAGAACAAGCAGTGATCCGGCAAATTGCAGCGCGTCTGCATCAGGCGGAAAAGTCGCGTCAACAGATCCGGCAAATCTCGCTGGATCACCCCGGGATCACCATCGATGATGCCTATGCCATTCAGCGGGAGTGGGTCACTCTCAAGCTGGCGGAAGGACAGGTGCTTAAAGGTCATAAAATTGGTCTGACCTCGAAAGCCATGCAGTACACCTCACAAATTGATGAGCCTGATTATGGGTCCCTGCTGGATGAGATGTTCTATGCCGATGGCAGCGATGTGCCTTTCGAGCGCTTTATTGTGCCCCGTGTCGAGGTGGAGCTGGCTTTTATTTTGAAGAAGCCACTGCGTGGCCCCAACTGCACCTTGTTCGATGTCTATAACGCCACCGACTATGTGATCCCGGCTATCGAAATTATCGATGCCCGCTGCCCCAATGTGGACCCGGAAAGCCAGAGACCGCGTAAAGTGATGGATACCATTTCGGATAATGCCGCCAATGCCGGTATTATCCTGGGCGGCAAGCCGATAAAAGTCGACAGCGTCGATTTACGTTGGGTTTCTGCCCTGCTGTACCGCAATGGTGTTATCGAGGAGTCCGGTGTCGCGGCAGCGGTGCTCAATCATCCCGCCAATGGCGTCGCCTGGCTGGCAAATAAACTGGCCCCCTATGAGGTTGAACTGCAGGCGGGCCAGGTGATTTTGGCGGGCTCTTTCACCCGTCCGGTACCTGCCAGACAGGGGGATACATTCCATGTGGACTATGGCCCCCTGGGGGCTATCAGCTGCCGTTTTGTTTAAGGTGAGCCCATGCAAATACCGTTAAACCATTTCAAACGCGCCCTGCAGGAAAAGCAGCCGCAAATCGGTCTC
>JBOFSC010000398.1:0-1690 GCA_051651345.1 Enterobacteriaceae bacterium | reverse complement strand
GGTGGCAATCCCACCTATATTGAATTTGGTAAAGATTATTTAGAAAAATTATTCAGCAGGGCATAGTGGCCCGGTCTCCTATGTTTACAAAAATAAGTAAATAGGTCTTTGAGATTATATGTATTAAGCCAATAGTTTTGGATTATAAAAGTGAAAAAGAGTGAGAGCGGAAACCGGTCTTAACAACCCCAGAGGTATGTTCACGGTCAGATACTGCCTCCTCTTTTTTATCTCTTCGAGTTTGAACAGAATGTAAGGAATACTACAGGTTAGTATATCCACAATATCCAACCAGGAGACAAAACGAAGGGAGATTTTTCACTTTTTCATCTTTTATTTTTTAAAATGAATTGGCATGAAAAAGATCATTAAACAAGTTGTTGGTATTGATGTAGCGCAAAAGGAGCTGGTAGTATCTCTAAGCCGTATGGATGAACAGATAACGGTGGAGATATTTGCCCATAAGGTTTTTGCGAACAACCCCAAAGGCTTTACAGCGCTGATGGGATGGGTAGAAAAACTCACGAATGCACAGGTTTATCTGAGTTATGTAATGGAAGCTACGGGTGTTTATCATGAGCGCCTGGCGTATTTTCTGGAAGAAAAAGGTCAGGCAGTGAGTATTGTGTTGCCCAGCAAAATCAGTAATTATGCCCGGACCCTGGAGGTGAAAACGATTACCGACAAAACGGCTTCTGAAGCGATCGCCAGATTTGGCGCTGAACGGAAGCTCGACACTTGGAAGCGGCCGAAGGCGATCTTTAAGAAGCTCAGGCAGTTAACCCGTGAGCGGGACCAGGTGGTGGCTGAAAGAACGGTAGCAAAGAACCAATTGCATGCAGAACTGACGGAAGCTGAACCCGGCAAATCAAGTGTGGATCGGATCAAAAAGAAGATTTCTTTTTTTGATAAGCAGGAAAAAGAGATCATGACAGAACTGAAGGTGGTAATGAGTGTGGATGATGATCTTAAGCTTCTGGTTGCCTTGATCTGTACCATCCCGGGAGTGGGACTGCTGACAGCCATTATCGTTCTGGCAGAAACCAATGGCTTTGAGTTGATCCGTAATAAGCGCCAGTTGGTTAGTTATGCTGGCCTGGATGTACGGGAAAAACAGTCAGGGACATCGGTCAGAGGCAAGCCTCGCATATCCAAAAAGGGAAACAGATTCTTAAGAAAAGCGATGCATTTTCCAGCTTTAAGTGCCATCAGCCATGATGAAAAATATAAAGCCATTTTTGCAAGGCTGGTATCAAAACATGGAATTAAGATGAAAGCCGCAGTGTGTGTGCAAAGAAAAATGTTGGAAATGATTTATACGGTTTTTAAAAAGCAGGAAGCATACGACAGGAAGTATTACTTGCGGATGGCAGAAGCTAAGATAGGGGCCTAAAAAAAATTAGGGAGCAGTTTAAAAAACTGCTCCCCTAAACAGGCTGGAGCTTGTCCGCCTTAGAAAAACAAATTTAAAATAAAATCAATAAAACAATTGGATTTTAACACAGAATCTGACCGCCCCGGGTCTGACCGATGTTGTTTACCATTTTCGATTTTAAAACTGTTTAAACCTCTCAAAGCAACACCTATCCAAATTTTCCCTGTCATCCGGATGAGCAATATCGATCAACAATTTAGCCCGTTGACGCAGATTCTTGCCAAATAAATAAGCCACGCCAAATTCAGTTACAAT
>JBOFSC010000397.1:0-3247 GCA_051651345.1 Enterobacteriaceae bacterium | reverse complement strand
TCTATGACAGCAAGCCCACAGTACGTTATCGCCAACACATCGCCAATCTGGTGGGTATGAATAACACCTGGTTTGCGCGTCTTAAACGCGTCCGTATGCTCTGGCAAGGTCGCTTCCGTAACTGGAGTGACAGTAATATCGCTTCACTATATAAATTACGTCACAGGCTCACACCTGAGAATCGCGATATTCTGGAGCAGTTTGCCAGAGCCCGACAGATGAGACTGATCCCGCGCCTTATTTATCTCAAACGTAGTGGTATTTATCGCCAGACCCTTCTGGGTAACCTCGGCCTGATCGCTGCTGCCATTTTCCGGAAACTCTAACCCATGAAAATTCTGTTAATCGGTAAAAATGGACAACTCGGTAGTGAGTTGCTGCGATCTCTGACACCTCCAGACACTCTCACGGCAGTGGATCACGCTGAGTGTGATCTGGCGAAGCCATCAAGTATCCACGACTTACTATTCCGCATTCGACCCGATGTGATTGTCAATGCCGCAGCTTATACCGCTGTGGATAAGGCAGAAACCGAAGCAGAGCTTGTTTATGCAATCAATGCTGTTGCACCAGGTATAATCGGTGAAGCCGCCTTAAAACTTGGCGCTTTGGTGGTGCACTACTCCACTGACTATGTTTTTGATGGCGCTCAGGAAGGTTTCTACAAGGAATCAGACCGCCCCAATCCACAGAATGTTTATGGTGCGAGCAAGCTGGCCGGAGAACGCGCATTGCAAGCTTCCGGCGCACGTCATCTGATTTTTCGCACCAGTTGGCTCCTGGGGACTCATGGTCATAATTTTGCTAAAACCATACTGCGCCTTGCTGCGAAACACAGAGAGCTCAACGTCGTCGCAGATCAGTTTGGCGCACCAACACCTGCACCACTCGTGGCTGATATCACTTGCCAGGCTATCAGGCAATCTTATGCCACATCTCTTTATGGGGTCTACCATCTGGCCGCCGCCGGTGTCACCAACTGGTATGAATACGCCTGCCATCTCATTGAGCGAGCACGCAGCGCAGGCCACCCTCTGGCAGTCTTACCTGGGGCCATTCGTCCTGTGGCAAGCAAAGACTATCTGACGCCTGCCCGGCGTCCTTCTAACTCTCGATTGGATACACAAAAACTGTGTCAGACCTTTGGTCTGATGTTACCGAATTGGCGTGATGGTGTTGATGATATTCTCGATAAATTATTATAACGGCTACATCCTTTCGGCAGTTCAAACCGCAAATGAAGATACCTTTACTCAACATTTTCAGGGGAATATTTGATGGTTAAAGCCACTCCTCTCACCATCCCCGATGTATTACTTATCGAACCTCAGGTGTTCAGTGATAAACGCGGCTTCTTTTATGAGAGCTTTAACCAAATACAATTTGAAACTGCTGTCGGTAAAATCACCCGGTTTGTGCAAGATAATCAAAGCGCCAGCGTAAAAAACACCCTGCGTGGCCTGCATTACCAGATCCAACAACCTCAGGGTAAGCTGGTACATGTGGTGCACGGTGAAGTATTCGATGTTGCGGTTGATCTGAGAAAAAGCAGCAAAACCTTTGGACAGTGGGTGGGGAAAATTCTTTCTGCCGAGAACAAATATCAACTTTGGATTCCCGAAGGTTTTGCACACGGTTTTGTGGTATTGAGTGAAACGGCCCAGTTTGTCTACAAAACGACAGAATATTACGCCCCCACTTACGAGCGTTGCATATTATGGAGCGATGCCACCCTTGCCATTCAGTGGCCTGCCAATATCACCCCGATCCTTTCCAGCAAAGATGAGCAGGGAAAATTATTTACTCAGGCAGAGGTGTTTGCCTGATGCGTGTTTATCCTGCGACACCCACTGAAATGATCATGAGTTTATGGCGCCACCGTGAGCTGATTACGACCTTGACTAAGCGTGAGATACTTATACGTTATCGGGGATCTGCCATGGGCCTTCTGTGGTCATTTTTCAACCCGGTGTTTATGTTGGCAGTGTATACCTTTGTGTTTAGCGTGGTGTTCAATGCCCGCTGGGGCACCGGCAGCTCTTCCAAAATCGAATTTGCATTGGTGTTATTTGCCGGATTGATGGTATTCAATCTGTTTGCTGAATGCATTAATCGGGCACCCGGACTGCTCCTGTATAATGTCAACTATGTCAAAAAGGTGATCTTCCCGCTGGAGATTTTACCCTTTGTCGGGGTTCTTTCTGCCTTGTTCCACGCTGTGATTAGCCTTGGCGTCTGGTTGCTGGCTTATCTGCTTTTCTTTGGTCTGCCTCACCCTGACGCGCTCTATCTTCCCCTGATTATTGCGCCCCTCATCTTTTTTATCATGGGATTAAGCTGGCTACTGGCATCGTTGGGGGTCTATGTGCGTGATGTATCCCAGCTAATCGGTACCATAACCATGGTGCTTATGTTCCTTGCACCCATTTTTTATCCTGTCACTGCGTTACCAGAACTGTACCGTCATCTCCTCTACTTAAATCCTCTGACACTGGTAATTGAACAAGTCAGGGCGGTACTCTATTTTGGCAAAGCACCGGACTTTACCCTGCTGATTGCCTATTGGCTGGCGGCTTTCGTTATTGCCTGGTCTGGATTTGCCTGGTTTCAGAAAACACGTAAGGGATTTGCCGATGTTCTCTGAACCTGGTCAGGAGATTGCCATCAGGGTTGAAAGTCTCAGTAAGTGCTATCAGATCTATGATCAACCCCAGGACAGACTCAAACAGTTTATGCTGCCTCCCCTACAGAGGGCCATGGCCCGGCAAGTCAGGCAATATTATCGCGAGTTCTGGGCTCTGCAGGATGTGAGCTTTGAAGTTAAAAAGGGTGAAACTGTTGGCATTATTGGTCGCAATGGCAGTGGCAAGTCCACACTACTGCAGATGATCTGTGGTACGCTCAATCCCAGCAATGGCTTCATTCAAACCCAGGGCCGTATCGCCGCCTTGCTGGAACTGGGATCGGGTTTTAATCCTGATTTTAGCGGACGTGAAAATGTGTATCTGAATGGTGCCGTTCTTGGACTTAGTAAAAACGATATTGAGCAACGATTTGATAATATCGCTTCATTCGCTGAAATTGGCGAGTTTATGGATCAGCCATTAAGAATACATATGTAGGTACTTAAGCTCATAACACATTGATGTACCTTTAATTCATTACAGGGTAAATACTAAGACCTAACGATAGCAACATACTTTTCTGATCTCGCCTGGGATGAGCTCGTTGACCATGAGTCGCAAAA
>JBOFSC010000396.1:0-5417 GCA_051651345.1 Enterobacteriaceae bacterium | reverse complement strand
GATAGCGGGGGCAAGCATGGTATGCCTCAACCTCAATAGCAATACGCGTATCGATAGTCGCTTCCACCGGACTCATATCCGGTTTTTGCACCGGCAGACGATTTAATGCGCCCACTTCCCGTGCCAGGCCCGCAATCCCTAAGCAGTCAGCCCGATTGGGGGTAATACTTAACTCGATACTGTGATCGTTTAAACGCAGGTAATCACGCAGATCCATACCGATGGGTGCGCTCTCAGGCAGCTCAATAATGCCATCCTGCTCGATGGCGATACCCAGCTCACTATAGGAGCAGAGCATGCCTTCTGACGGTTCGCCGCGTAACTTAGTGGCCTTGATCTTAAAATCACCTGGCAACTGAGCACCGACGGTGGCACAGGCCACTTTTAATCCCTGGCGACAGTTAGGTGCACCGCAGACAATATCCAGCAGCCCTTCGCCACCCACATCTACCTTAGTGACCCGCAGCTTGTCCGCATTGGGATGTTGTCCGCATTCAACCACCAGACCGACAACCACACCACTGAAGGCACCAGCAACCGGTTCAATCTCCTCAACCTCCAGCCCTGCCATGGTCAGTTGCTCAGCCAGTCGCTCAGTATCAAGCTGTGGGTTTACCCACTCACGTAACCAGATTTCACTGAATTTCATGTGGTTGTTCTCGATTATTTAAACTGTTTGAGAAAACGCAGATCGTTTTCAAAGAAAGCACGCAAATCCGTGACGCCGTAACGCAGCATAGTGAGCCGCTCGATACCCATACCGAAGGCAAAACCGGAAAACTCTTGTGCATCAATGCCTACATTAGCCAGCACATTGGGGTGCACCATTCCGCAGCCCAATACCTCCAACCATTTACCATCGCGGCGCATCACATCCACTTCTGCCGAGGGTTCGGTAAAGGGGAAATAGGAGGGGCGGAAACGAACCTGTAGATCTTCTTCGAAGAAGTTACGCAGAAAATCGTGCAGCATGCCCTTGAGATGGGTAAAGTTGATACCACGGTCGATAACCAGCCCTTCCATTTGATGGAACATCGGGGTATGGGTCTGATCATAATCGTTGCGGTACACCCTCCCCGGTGCCACGATGCGAATCGGGGGAGCCTGCTCTTTCATGGTACGGATCTGAACACCTGAAGTCTGCGTACGTAACAGCCGCCTGTGGTCAAACCAGAAAGTATCATGATCGGCTCTGGCCGGGTGATGATCGGGGATATTCAGTGCGTCGAAATTGTGATAATCATCTTCAATTTCCGGCCCGGTGGCGACAGTAAAGCCCATACTGGTAAAAAAACTGACCAGTCTGTCTATTGTCCGAGTCACCGGATGCAATCCTCCCAGAGGGTCACAGCGTCCCGGCAGTGAGACATCGATAGACTCCGCCTGCAAACGCGCCTCAAGAACCGCCTGCTCCAGTTCAGTTCTGCGTGCGTTGAGGGCGTTTTGCACCTCTTGTTTCGCCTCATTGATCACCTGCCCTGCTGCCGGGCGCTCCTCTGCAGGCAGAGAACGCAACGATGTCATTTGAAGTGTTAAGTGGCCCTTTTTACCCAGATATTCGACCCGAACAGCATCCAGTGCGGCTATCTCATGGGCACTCTCGATGGCAACCCTGGCCCTGGTAACCAACTCTGCAAGTTGTGACATTCTATTCCTCGTTGTTTCAGTGGCAGAAACATTTCAGTGACAGAAACAAAAAAGCCTCCACGCTGGAGGCTGTTAGCGCTGTTTTCCGTATCTCCTCTTTGAGCAGATTCTGACGCTCAGGCCTCCTGAAAGTCAGGGGGTAAAGTAAAAGAAGATACGGAAGAGAGCGCTTATCATGGTTCCATCACCTGTGTTTAATGAATTTTACCAGAACACGAATTTAACAAGACTCTATAAATAAGACTAAATGGATGTAATGTCAATGTTTATCTGCCGTTATGGCAGGAAATCGGGAGGGAGTTGCCTCCCTCCCGATGTCATCATTACAGTGCCGCTTTCGCTTTTTCAACCAGAACGCCAAAGGCGGTCTTGTCGAAAACCGCAATATCCGCAAGGATTTTACGATCGATCTCAATAGATGCTTTACGCAGTCCATTAATCAGGCGGCTGTAAGACAGGCCGTTCTGACGGGCTGCCGCGTTAATACGGGCAATCCACAGTTGACGAAACTGACGCTTACGCTGACGGCGATCCCGGTAGGCATACTGTCCGGCCTTGATAACGGCCTGGAAAGCGACGCGATAAACCCGTGAACGAGCACCGTAGTACCCTTTCGCCTGCTTTAAAATCTTCTTGTTACGTGCACGTGCTACCACACCACGTTTTGCGCGAGCCATATGCTCTCTCCTGTTATCTTATTCTGCTATCAACCAAGACCTGTATGTCACATTAAGCATGTGGCAAACAGGCGACAACCAAACCGTGATCCCCTTTGGAGACCATCTGCTTGGCACGGAGATGACGCTTACGCTTGGATGACTTTTTAGTCAGAATATGACGCATATTGGCGCGCTTGTGCTTGAAACCACCAGAAGCTGTTTTCTTAAAGCGTTTAGCAGCGCCGCGTAGAGTTTTAATCTTTGGCATGTTTAACTTCCACTTCGCATTGTTGATAATTATGAAACAACAGGCGAACACCCCATAAAGGGGTGTTGCTTATTCAAAGCCTGATTATTTCTTCTTGGGGGCGAGCACCATCACCATCTGGCGGCCTTCAATTCGGGTTGGGAAGGATTCAACCACCGCCAGTTCAGCCAGATCTTCTTTGACGCGGTTAAGCATCTCAATACCAATCTGCTGGTGCGCCATCTCACGCCCACGGAACCGCAGGGTGATTTTGGCTTTATCGCCATCTTCCAGAAAGCGAATCAGGTTGCGTAGTTTTACCTGATAGTCGCCATCATCGGTACCAGGTCGGAATTTAATCTCCTTGACCTGAATAACTTTTTGCTTTTTCTTCTGCTCTTTAGTCGCTTTACTTTTTTCGTAAAGGAACTTGCCGTAGTCCATAATGCGGCAAACCGGCGGCTCGGCATTAGGGCTGATCTCGACCAGGTCTACCCCAACTTCCTCTGCTTTCTCAAGAGCTTCATTCAAGCTGACTATACCCAACTGTTCACCATCTACGCCAGTGAGACGAACTTCTTGTGCGCGAATTTCTCTATTGATGCGATTAGGACGCGTCGGTTGAACTCGTTTTCCGCCTTTAATACCTTATTCCTCCAGTTGAAGAAGACTACGGCTGCTAATTTCTTGCTGCAGCATGTCAATCAGTTGTTCTGTGTCGAACGTTCCCAAATCTTTGCCGCGTCTTGTACGAACGGCGACTTGTCCTGCTTCGACTTCTTTATCGCCACAAACCAGCATATAGGGAACACGACGTAATGTGTGCTCGCGGATTTTAAAGCCAATTTTCTCATTTCTCAAGTCCGCATGTGCACGAATTCCGCTATCCTGCAGTTTTTTGCTCAATTGTTCAACATAAATCGACTGGTTATCGGTAATATTGAGCACCACCGCCTGCACAGGAGCCAGCCAGGTGGGATAAAATCCCGCATACTCTTCAGTGATGATCCCCATAAAACGTTCCATGGAGCCCAGGATCGCCCGGTGAATCATCACAGGAATCTGCCTGTCGTTATTTTCCGCCACATAGGAGGCTCCCAGCCTCTCTGGCATGGAGAAGTCGAGCTGAATGGTGCCACATTGCCAGGCTCTGTCCAGACAGTCATGCAGGGTAAACTCGATTTTGGGTCCGTAAAACGCCCCCTCTCCCGGCTGCAGATCAAACGGAATCTCATTTTCATCCAGGGCCTGAGCCAGATCCTGCTCTGCCCGGGTCCATAACTCATCAGAGCCCAGCCGTTTTTCCGGACGGGTTGAGAGCTTGACGACAATTTTATTAAAACCAAAAGTGCCATACATATCGTAGACCATTTTGATACAACTACTCACTTCCGCCAGGATCTGCTCCTCGGTACAGAAGATATGGGCATCGTCCTGAGTAAAGCCCCGTACCCGCATTAAGCCATGCAGGGAACCGGAAGGCTCATTACGGTGACAGCTGCCGAACTCAGCCATCCGCAGCGGTAAATCCCGATAAGACTTAAGACCCTGATTATAAATCTGAATATGGCCGGGACAGTTCATGGGCTTGATGCAGTAGTCACGGTTTTCCGATGAGGTGGTAAACATATTTTCACGGAAATTTTCCCAGTGGCCGGTACGCTCCCACAGAACACGATCCATCATAAAGGGGCCTTTCACCTCCTGATAGTCGTACTCCTTGAGCTTGCTGCGCACAAAAGTTTCCAGTTCCCGGAAAATAATCCAGCCATCGTTGTGCCAGAAGACCATTCCTGGCGCCTCTTCCTGCATATGGTAGAGGTCGAGCTGCTTACCTATCTTACGGTGATCCCGTCTTGCCGCCTCTTCCAGACGCTGCAAATAGGCACTCAGTTGCTTTTTATCCGCCCAGGCAGTGCCATAGATGCGCTGCAACATCTTGTTATTGCTGTCGCCGCGCCAGTACGCTCCTGCCACTTTCTGTAATTTAAAGTGATGACAGAAACGCATATTAGGCACATGGGGCCCGCGACACATGTCGATGTACTCTTCATGATGATAGAGACCCGGACGATCGCTGCGGCTGACATTCTCATCCAGGATAGCCACTTTGTAGTGCTCTCCCCGGCCCGCGAAGGTATCGCGCGCTTCCTGCCAGCTCACTCTGTTTTTAACCACGTCATAGTTGGTTTCAGCAAGCTGATGCATGCGCTGCTCTAGCTGGTCCAGATCTTCTTGAGTCAACGAATGATCGAGATCAACGTCATAATAGAAACCATTATCGATCACCGGACCGATAGCCATCTGGGTCTGCGGCCATAACTGCTTGATCGCGTGACCAAGAAGATGGGCACAGGAGTGACGTATAATCTCGACCCCTTCCGCATCCTTCGCGGTAATAATGGCGAGGGTGGCGTCCTGGTCGATAATCTCGACCGCATCCACCAGTTCACCATTGACTCTGCCGGCAATACAGGCTTTTGCCAGTCCGGCTCCGATATCCATTGCCACATCCATCACAGAGACCGGTTGGGCAAACTGGCTCTGACTTCCATCTGGAAGAGTAATAACAGGCATACAAATTCCTCACGCTGCAGTGGTGATCCTCACCAAAGATCACTTACAGGAAAATTAGGTCAAGCAGTTATGTTAGCATGCCTCTTTGCTGTGACAACCGCTAAAATCAATTTTAATGTTGTTATCAGATTCACTAATAATAGTGTGATATTATACGTAGGATCTTTAGGATCAACCAACTGATAACGATAGAAAAAAATGACGTATTTTTAGAAAAAAGAGTGGAAAGTGTGCTGTGATCATGATCAAATGATCATTCGCCAAAACAACCAACACAACCACAGCAC
>JBOFSC010000395.1:0-5768 GCA_051651345.1 Enterobacteriaceae bacterium | reverse complement strand
ATGTCAAGCCGTTAAATTAACTGTTTTTGCAGTCCGTCTGACCTCTGACATCTGCCCCCTGATGTCTGGACGCGCATTATAGGCAGTTTCTGCAGAGTGGCAAGGGGAATTTATAAAAATTAAATCAACCGCCGTTTTTATAAGCGCTCACTGTCCTGGATAAGCCAGTGAGCGCAGTACTATTTTAAACTATCCTACTGTCTGGCAACGATTTTATCGTTTTCCAGATCCAGGGTGATCGGTTTGCCTGGCAATAATTTACCCGACAGGATTTGCTGAGCCAGTGGATTTTCCACCTCCTGCTGGATAGCCCGCTTCAACGGACGAGCACCATACACCGGATCAAAACCCTCACTCGCCAGAAAATCCAACGCCTGCTCCGTCATCACCACATCGTAATCTTTCTCCGCCAGACGCTGATAGAGACGGGTTAGCTGAATTTTGGCTATCGACCTAATCTGGCTGCTGCCCAACGGATGGAAGACCACCGTTTCATCGATACGGTTGATAAACTCAGGGCGGAAGTAGCTGGAGACCACTCCCATCACCATCTCTTTCATTTGGGCATAATTCATCTGGCCAAAGTTTTCCTGAATCAGATCCGACCCCAGGTTAGAGGTCATAATGACCACCGTATTACGGAAATCCACCGTCCGTCCCTGCCCATCGGTTAAACGGCCATCATCCAGCACTTGCAACAGGATATTGAATACATCCGCATGGGCCTTCTCTACTTCATCCAGCAGAATCACGGAATAGGGACGACGCCGAACCGCCTCAGTAAGATAGCCGCCTTCCTCATAGCCCACATAGCCTGGAGGGGCGCCCACCAGCCGGGATACCGAGTGCTTCTCCATAAATTCGGACATATCGATACGCACCATGGCTTCCGGACTGTCAAACAGGAAATTGGCCAACGCTTTGCACAACTCCGTTTTACCCACCCCGGTTGGTCCCAGAAACAGAAAGGAGCCAATAGGGCGATTCGGATCGGACAAACCTGCGCGGCTACGACGAATCGCATTGGCGACCGCCTCCACGGCTTCATCCTGCCCTACCACCTGCTTATGCAGCATCTCTTCCATATGCAGCAATTTATCCCGCTCGCCTTCCAGCATTTTGGCGACCGGTATGCCCGTTGCCCTGGAGAGCACCTCTGCAATCTCCACATCCGTCACCCGGTTGCGCAGCAGTTTCATTGTTTTGCCTTCAAACTGCGAGGCGGCCTGCAGTTTTTTCTCCAGTTCCGGAATCTTGCCATACTGCAATTCAGACATCAGCGCTAAATCCCCGGAACGCCGGGCTTGCTCCATTAAGACTTTTGCCTGCTCCAGCTCAGCCTTAATATTCTGGGTGCCGGAGAGAGCGGCTTTTTCTGCTTTCCACTCCTCCTCCAACTCACCATACTCACCCTCTTTTTCTTCCAGCTCTTCGTTCAGCAGCTCCAGACGTTTTTTGCTCGCCTCATCAGACTCTTTCTGTAATGCCTGCTGCTCCAGCTTGAGCTGAATAATCCGTCTTTCCAAACGATCCAGCGGCTCCGGCTTGGAGTCGATTTGCATACGAATGCTGGACGCCGCCTCATCGATCAAATCAATCGCTTTATCCGGCAACATTCTGTCGGAAATATAACGGTGCGACAGCGTCGCCGCTGCCACTATCGCCGGGTCGGTAATCTCCACATGGTGATGCAGTTCATAGCGCTCTTTTAAGCCGCGCAGGATAGCTATGGTATCCTCCACTGTCGGCTCAGCCACATAGACTTTCTGGAAACGGCGCTCCAGCGCGGCGTCTTTCTCTATATATTGGCGATATTCATCCAGCGTGGTAGCCCCCACACAGTGCAACTCCCCACGCGCCAGTGCTGGCTTCAGCATATTGCCCGCATCCATGGCTCCCTCAGCCTTACCGGCCCCCACCATAGTGTGCAGCTCATCGATAAAAAGGATCACACTGCCTTCCTGTTTCGCCAGATCATTTAATACGCCTTTCAGACGCTCCTCAAATTCACCCCGATATTTAGCCCCGGCAATTAAGGCCCCCATATCGAGAGAGAGCACCCGCTTATGCTTCAGCCCTTCCGGCACCTCACCATTGACGATTCTCTGTGCCAAACCTTCAACAATGGCGGTTTTCCCCACTCCGGGTTCACCAATCAATACCGGATTATTTTTAGTCCTGCGCTGTAATACCTGTATGGTGCGCCGGATCTCTTCATCACGACCAATAACCGGATCCAGCTTGCCCTGTTCAGCACGCTCGGTCAGATCGATAGTAAACTTCTGCAGCGCCTGGCGCTGCTCTTCTGCATTTTGATCATCCACTTTTTCACCACCCCGCATCTGTTCAATCCCCTGATTCAGTTTATCCACTGTAACGCCATGGCGCTTTAACAGCTCACTCAGGGTTCCGCGCTCTTCCAGCGCTGCCAGCACAAACAGTTCCGAGGAGATAAATTTATCTCCTCGTTTTTGCGCCAGCTTGTCACATAAATTGAGGATCCTGAGTGTTTCATTGGCGAGCTGGACATCTCCTCCAGCCCCTTCGACCTGAGGTAAACGGGATAATGCCTGGTTCAGATCATTTTGCAGCCGCTCGATATCGACGCCCGCCCCGACAAGCAGGGGACGAACGGTGCCCGCCTCCTGATTCAGGAGAGCACTGAGCAGATGCAACGGTTCAATAAACTGATGATCGCGACCTAACGCGATGGATTGAGCGTCGGCAAGAGCCAATTGGAACTTGTTGGTTAAACGGTCCAGACGCATGACGCCTCCTCATGCTAAATAAACTTTACTAACAGGTTAAATATAGGCATTTAACGCATTTTCAAATTTATTTTTCTCGCAGGCCGATTAGCGTGACCATTCTTCCTGTGATCCGGGCCCGGCGGTAGGAGAAAAAATAGTTTTGTTCACTAAAAGTACAATGATCACCGCCATAAATCTGCTCAACACCTGCGGCGGCCAGGCGCTGACGAGCTAACAGGTACAGGTTGGCCTGATATTTGCCATTCTCTGCATCACTGACAATAAACGCCTGCGCAGCCTCCCTGTGCTGACAGACAAATTGTTCTCTGACCTCCCTGCCCACCTCAAAATGGTTCGGGCCGATAGAGGGCCCCAGCCATACCAAAATATGCTTTCTTGCTGTGCGAAAACAAGAGAGTGTATTCTCCAGCACGCCTGCACAGAGACCCCGCCAGCCCGCATGGGCTGCTGCAACTTCATCGCCATTTGCCGAGCAAAACAGGACTGGCAGGCAATCCGCCGTCATCACGGCGCAAACCCGACCGGGTTGCTCACTATATGCCGCATCCCCCTGTCTTTGGGTAAAAGGAGTTTGATCGAGGTTAATCACTTCGGTGCCGTGCACCTGCTCCAGCCAGCGTACAGGCTGCGTTATCCGCGCCCATTGCAGCAGACGCTGACGGTTAGCCGCCACCGCATCGGGATTATCATCCACATGCGCCCCCAGATTGAGGCTGTCATAGGGTGGGAGGCTCACACCGCCCTGGCGGGTCGTGCTACAGGCAAACACATTCGTCGGTGCCGGCCATTGCGGTATTATGGGAGCCAATTGCGCGGATAGGGTCATAGCATCTCCATCTGCTCCTCGAATTGTTGTCTGTCGTCCCGTAAGATATCGATCAATTGGACCATATCCTGGGGTAACGGCGCCTGCCACTCCATTACCTCGCCGCTGACCGGGTGCTGCAAACGCAACAAAGCCGCATGAAGCGCTTGTCGGTCAAAGGTGCGTAAGGTGTGAATAAAGCTATCTGACGCCCCTTTAGGTAAGCGGAATCGACCACCATACAAGGGATCTCCCACCAGCGGATGATTGATATGGGCCATATGGACCCGTATCTGATGGGTACGCCCACTTTCCAGACGCAATCGCAAACGGGTATGGGCGCGAAAATGCTCCATCACCCGATAATGGGTCAGTGCCGGTTTGCCATTCGGGTGCACCGCCATATGGGTGCGCTTGCTGGGATGACGTCCAATCGGTTCATCCACGCTGCCTCCCGCCGTCATCGTGCCGTTCACAACCGCTTCATATTCGCGTGTCACCTTGCGCGCCTGCAGCATCTCCACCAGTTTAAGCTGTACCGGCCCGGTTTTCGCCACCACCATTAAACCGGAGGTGTCCTTATCCAGACGGTGCACAATCCCGGCGCGCGCCAGGTCGACACTGGTCGGATAACGATGCAGCAGAGCATTTAATACCGTGCCATCCGGATTGCCCGCCCCCGGATGTACCACCAGATCCCGTGGCTTATTAATCACCAGAATCCATTCATCCTCATAGACACAATCCAGCGCTATCTCCTGGGGCTGCCAGCGCTCTTCGCCCTCGATCAGGGCATCTATTTCAATCTGCTCTCCGCCCAGCACCTTTTCCCGTGGTTTGTTAATAACTCTGCCATCCACCTGAACCCGATTATCTACTATCCACTCCTTGATTCTGGAGCGGGAATATTCAGGCAAAAGTTCAGCCAGCGCCTGATCCAGACGTTGACCCAATTGGGTGGGAGAAATAGTGATAATCAGTTGTACTGGTTGTGCCATATGCGACTTCTTTCAAATTACGTTGGGTTTTATCGGCTGTGCCGTTTAATATACTGTGTTATTGTAGCTGCTTGAGTGGAGAACTTAACATGTTCTCTCCTGTCACTGATACTCTGAGGATGAGTCTAGCCGTCATGAAGCATATGAAAACCCTCGCTACTGCCGCTCTGTTGGCCCTGATACTTACAGGCTGTTCCAGTAAGAAAGATGAAGTACCTGATATTCCTCCAGCGGAGCTCTATGCAACCGCTCAGGCAAAACTGCAGGATGGCAACTATAAAGCAGCCATCACTCAATTAGAAGCCCTGGACAGTCGTTATCCTTTCGGGCCCTATGCACAACAGGTTCAGCTCGATCTGATCTACGCCTACTATAAATCCGGGGAATATCCTCTGGCTCAGGCCTCTATCGATCGCTTTATCCGCCTCAATCCGACCCATCCCAATGTCGACTATGTGCTCTATATGCGCGGTCTGAACGATATGGCGATGGATGACAGCGTGGTGCAGGACTTTTTTGGTATCGACCGCTCCGACCGTGATCCGCAGTTTGCCCGTACCGCATTTCGTGATTTCAGCCAGTTGGTCAACCAGTTCCCTAACAGCCAGTATGCCGCAGATGCACAAAAAAGATTGGTATTTCTGAAAAACAGACTGGCAAAGCATGAACTAGCCGTCGCCCGTTACTATACCAAACGCGGTGCTTATGTGGCGGTAATTAATCGGGTAGAACAGATGTTACGTGATTTCCAGGATACGCAGGCCACACGTCAGGCACTGCCATTAATGGAGAATGCCTATCGTCAGCTTAAGTTACCTGACCAGGCAGACAAGGTAGCAAAAATTATTGCGGCAAATCCCGCCTGAGTAAGAGTCACTGCCACAGGAGCCGATGATGAACGATCAGTTGCTGGCTTTGCGCCAGCAGATTACCGACCTGGATATACAACTGCTGGATATTATCACACAGCGCAATGCGGTCGCCCTGTCCATCGCCCGGACTAAACAGGATAAGCATCTGCCCATTCGTGATGAGAAACGGGAAAAGGAGTTGTTAAACAGGCTGATCTGCGCGGGTAAAGAGCGCAAGCTGGAAGCTCACTATGTAACCCGCCTGTTCCAGTTAATTATCGAAGAATCGGTACTGACCCAGCAGGCACAGTTGCAGCATTTTTTAAATCAGCAGCAGCAAGAC
>JBOFSC010000394.1:0-1445 GCA_051651345.1 Enterobacteriaceae bacterium | reverse complement strand
CGCTCCAGCCGCTCCAGCCGCTCCAGCCGTTTATGAATCGGATTACGTAACATCATTAACTCCCTGCTTTATAGTGAGCGCAGTGTACCTGATTTTTATCACCGCGCCATCACTTATCGTTTTGCTGCAACCCGCGCGTAAACGCCGGTCTGCGGGAAGCTATCGCATCAGCCCAACGCGTGGGTTCCGGTAATCGATATCCTGCCGTACACTGCTCTGTCCAGTAGAGGGCACTGGCCAGACTGATCCTGTGGCCGGGCGAAATAAACAGCGGCAGACATCCCGCTTTACTGCGCCAGACCCAGCCCAGTTGCTCCTCCCCATCCTGTAACGGTTGTAGCGCACCGCGTTCGTTATCCAGGGGCGCAAAATGCCCGCACAGACGTTTCTTAGCGACACCAATGGTGGGAATATTCACCAGCAGACCAAAATGGCTGGCGATACCTAAACGGCGCGGGTGAGCAATACCATGCCCATCCACCAGCAACAATTGCGGTCTGTGCTCAAGCTGCTGCCAGGCTGCCCATAAGGCAGGGTGTTCACGAAAGGATAAGAAACCGGGGATATAAGGCATCACCGTGGCGATACGGGCTATCTGGTATTCCACCAGTTGCAGAGCCGGAAAGCTTAGAACGGCGATAGCGGCGCGCGTAATGGCACCCTGCTGCTCAAAACCCACATCTGCCCCGGCAATCCATTGCGGTTGAAAGCTATGTGCTGGATTCAAATGTTCCTGGGTAACAGATGGCTGGCTAAGAGCGATATCATCCTGCACACGGATTTGGCCCGCCAGAGCACTCTGCTCTGCACGTAACGCCCTGGTATCAATCATAATGGCTCACTGATGATAGCGTGCTGAAAGCCGATGCACCGCATCCACAAAAGCCCCGGCGTGTTCTGGTGGCACATCCTGATGAATACCGTGTCCCAGATTAAAGATATGCCCCTCTCCCTGACCGAAACTGGCCAGGATCCCAGCCACCTCTTGCTCAATTCTTGCCGCTGGGGCATACAACATTGACGGGTCCATATTGCCCTGTAAAGCCACCTTATGACCGACCCGACGCCGGGCTTCACCGATATCCACCGTCCAGTCAAGTCCGAGGGCATCACACCCCGTTTCTGCCATCAGCTCCAGCCACTGTCCCCCGCCTTTGGTAAACAGGGTGACCGGTATCTGTTGCCCTTCATGCTGCCGAATCAATCCATCCATAATCTGCTGCATATAGTGCAGAGAGAACTGTTGATAATCTCCGGGAGTTAACACCCCTCCCCAGCTATCAAAAATCATCAGAGCCTGCGCGCCCGCTTTAATTTGCGCATTGAGATAGAGAGTGACCGATTGCGCCAGCTTATCCAGCAACAGGTGCAGCGCTGCGGGGTCGCTGTACATCATCTTTTTGATGCGACCAAAAACCTTACTGCTCCCCCCTTCCACCATATAG
>JBOFSC010000393.1:0-4313 GCA_051651345.1 Enterobacteriaceae bacterium | reverse complement strand
GACCTGGTGCATGTTCAAGTTTACACTTGGTATCGATCGCCCGAACGCCCGACTTAAGGAAAAGGTCGGTACCTTCGCGGCGGCTCAGCTTGAGCTTGGGACCCAAATATCTTGCCATTTTCTTTCTCCAACGCTCCCTAAATCGCTATTACACGCGGCGCTTTTTAGGTGGACGACAACCGTTATGCGGAATAGGCGTCACATCAGTAATATTAGTGATGCGAAAACCCGCCGCATTTAACGCACGAATGGTAGACTCCCGACCAGGGCCAGGACCTTTCACCATCACTTCCAGATTCTTAACGCCATACTCTTTTACTAACTCGGCGCAGCGCTCGGCAGCAACCTGTGCAGCAAAAGGTGTGGACTTACGTGAACCGCGGAAGCCGGAACCACCTGCAGTTGCCCAACCCAAAGCATTACCTTGACGATCAGTAATAGTAACAATGGTGTTGTTGAAAGAAGCATGGACATGAGCCACGCCATCAGAGACTTGTTTCTTAACGCGCTTACGTGCACGAATAGGTGTCTTTGCCATTATTCAATTACCCCGACTATTTCTTGATCGGCTTACGCGGACCCTTACGGGTACGGGCGTTAGTCTTGGTGCGTTGTCCACGCACGGGAAGACCACGACGGTGACGCAAACCACGATAGGTACCGAGATCCATAAGGCGCTTGATACTCAGGGTAACTTCACGACGCAGATCACCTTCAACGACATATTTGGCGACTTCGTCACGTAACTTATCGATTTGCTCTTCAGACAGCTCACTGATCTTAATGCTTTCGGCAACACCTACTGCCGCACAGATTTTCTGCGCGCTGGTTTTGCCGACACCGTAGATCGAGGTTAACGCGATTACGGTATGCTTATGATCAGGAATGTTAATGCCTGCTATACGGGCCACTATGCACTCCTAAAAGTATTAACATCACAACATTACTCTGAAAAGCCCGTTTTCAGGATACTCAAATAATGTTGCTTTTGATAAAAGATTGGGCTGGCTAATTTAGCCAGCTCAACCCGACTTTGCAAGAAAAATATGCTACATCCGTCAACTTTCCGGTAGTTGCACCACCGTTCCGCCTCAGGATGCAGTCATCAGCCTTGCCGCTGTTTATGTTTTGGTTCACTGCAAATCACTCTAATAACACCGTGGCGTTTGATGATCTTGCAGTTACGGCACAGCTTCTTGATGGAAGCACGAACTTTCATTTCTACTCTCCGTCACTTCAGACAGCGAAAACCCTACAGTCTTGAGGCTTAACGCCCGTAGCCTTTCAGATTCGCCTTCTTCAATGCAGACTCATACTGACTGGACATCATTAGAGTTTGCACTTGAGCCATAAAGTCCATGATCACGACGACCACGATCAGCAGTGATGTCCCGCCAAAATAGAAGGGCACTTTCATCGCGTCACGCATGAACTCCGGGATCAGACAAATAAAGGTGATATACATGGCCCCTGCCAGAGTCAGACGGGTCATCACCTTATCGATATACTTCGCTGTTTGCTCACCCGGACGGATGCCTGGCACAAATGCACCTGACTTCTTCAAATTATCTGCTGTTTCCCGCGGATTGAAAACCAATGCCGTATAGAAGAAACAGAAGAAAATAATAGCCGCCGCATAGAGTAACACATAAAGCGGCTGACCGGGCGCTAAATTCAGCGAAACCGTTGTCAGCCAGTTCCAGCCTGTGCCGCCACCAAACCAAGTTGCGATGGTGCCGGGGAACAGGATGATGCTGGAAGCGAAGATCGCTGGGATAACCCCGGCCATATTCACTTTCAGCGGCAGATGCGTGCTTTGCGCTGCATAGACACGCCGCCCCTGCTGACGTTTCGCGTAATTGACGACAATACGTCTTTGACCCCGCTCAACGAACACCACAAAAAAGGTGACCGCAAACACCAGGGCCGCAACCAGCAACAATAAGAGGAAGTGCAGATTGCCTTGCCGGGCCTGTTCAATGGTATGACCGATAGCTGGCGGTAAACCAGCCACGATCCCTGCAAAGATAATGATCGAAATACCGTTACCGATACCCCTTTCCGTTATCTGTTCACCGAGCCACATCAAAAACATGGTTCCGGTCACCAGACTTATCACCGCAGTAAAGTAGAATCCAAAACCCGGATTCAATACCAGACCTTGCATTCCCGGCATATTAGGCAGACCGGTAGCAATACCAATCGACTGGAAAGTTGCCAGAACCAGCGTACCGTAACGGGTATACTGGCTGATCTTACGCCGTCCGGCTTCACCCTCTTTCTTGATCTCCGCCAGTACCGGGTGAACCACCGTCAGTAGCTGGATGATGATCGATGCCGAAATATACGGCATGATCCCAAGGGCAAAGATAGAAGCGCGGCTCAGAGCACCACCAGAGAACATGTTAAACATCTCAATGATGGTACCCTGCTGCTGCTCCAGCAACTTGGCAAGTACAGTGGCATCAATACCAGGAATCGGAATAAAAGAGCCGATACGGAACACGATAAGGGCACCAACCACAAACAGAAGTCTGCGTTTCAGTTCACCTAATCCACCCTTAGCACTTTGAAAATCTAATCCTGGTTGCTTAGCCATCTGCTACTTATTCCTCAATTTTACCGCCGGCAGCTTCAATGGCTGCACGAGCACCTTTGCTGACGCGCAGGCCACGTACAGTCACAGCGCGATCGATAGCACCAGATAACATGATCTTGGCGTATTCAATCTCGATACCGACAATATTAGCCGCTTTCAGGCTGCTTAGGTCGATGGTATCCCCTTCCACATGCGCCAGCTCGGACAGACGAACTTCTGCTGTCACCAGTGACTTGCGTGAGGTGAAACCGAACTTGGGCAGACGGCGATACAGAGGCATCTGGCCGCCTTCAAATCCACGACGAACGCCGCCACCGGAGCGTGATTTCTGCCCCTTGTGACCGCGACCAGCGGTTTTACCCAAACCTGAACCGATTCCGCGACCTACGCGCTTAGGCGATGTCTTGGCACCTTCGGCCGGAGCCAGAGTATTTAAACGCATCTCTTACTCCTCTACTTTAATCATGTAGTAAACCTGATTGACCATACCGCGGATCGCAGGCGTATCCTCGCGCTCCACTGTATGACCGATATGGCGCAACCCCAGGCCAGTCATCGTGGCTCTGTGTTTTGGGTGGCGGCCGATCAGGCTGCGTGTCTGTGTAATTTTAATCGTCTTTGCCATGGCTGATTACCCCAGAATCTCTTCAACGGTTTTGCCACGCTTGGCTGCGATCATTTCTGGAGATTTCATATCCCCCAGCGCATCCAGCGTTGCACGAACCACGTTGATCGGGTTGGTGGAACCGTAAGTCTTGGCAAGTACGTTACGTACACCTGCAACTTCCAGAACGGCGCGCATCGCACCACCGGCAATAATACCGGTACCTTCGTGTGCCGGCTGCATAAAGACGCGCGAACCGGTGTGACCGCCCTTGATGGGGTGGAACAGCGTGCCGTTATTTAGCGCAATCGTCGTCATATTGCGACGGGCTTTTTCCATTGCCTTCTGGATTGCTGCCGGAACTTCGCGTGCTTTACCGTAGCCAAAACCCACACGACCATTACCATCACCCACCACGGTCAACGCGGTGAAACTGAAGATACGGCCACCTTTAACGGTTTTTGCTACGCGGTTTACCGCGATCAGCTTTTCCTGCAGTTCTCCAGCCTGTTTTTCGATGTGAGACATCTTACACTCCTACCTTAGAACTGAAGGCCAGCTTCACGGGCAGCATCTGCCAGTGCCTGGACTCGACCATGATATTGAAAACCGGAACGGTCAAAAGAGACATTGCTGATCTCTTTGGCCAGAGCCCGTTCTGCGATGATTTTACCCACCACAGCAGCGGCTTCTTTGTTACCGGTAAATTTAACCTGCTCTGCGATAGCCTTCTCTACAGTGGAGGCGGCTACCAGTACTTCTGAACCTGAAGGTGCAATTACCTGCGCATAAATATGACGCGGCGTGCGGTGAATCACCAGACGGGTTGCACCCAGTTCTTTAAGCTTGCGGCGTGCGCGGGTCGCACGACGGATACGAGCTGCTTTCTTATCCATAGTGTTACCTTACTTCTTCTTAGCCTCTTTAGTACGCACGACTTCGTCGGCGTAACGAATACCCTTGCCTTTATAGGGCTCGGGGCGACGGTAGGCGCGCAAATCCGCAGCAACCTGTCCGATTAACTGCTTGTCTGCGCCTTTCAGCACAATCTCAGTCTGGGTGGGGCACTCTGCCGTAATACCTTGAGGCAGTTCATGATCCACCGGATGT
>JBOFSC010000392.1:0-2311 GCA_051651345.1 Enterobacteriaceae bacterium | reverse complement strand
CAGAGCGATGCCAGCAAACATCCCGAAGTGGCGGATAGTTGGGTGATTGTGCCGGAGATTGTCAGGCAGTTACCGCAAGGGAGCTGTACTCCGGCATTTGCGGATATTGAACAGAGCGCCTTGATTGCGGAGCGCTATGGCATTTTAAAATTTCCGGCGCTGCTATTTTTTCGCCGGGGACAATTTACCGGGAGTCTGACCGGGTTATTACCCTGGCGGGAATTTGTGCATAAGGTGGAAAGCTATCTGTCACTCCCCCGCTTACTCTGCCGATATTCCCCTGACGCTAAAAGAGGAGTAACAAGGGAGCACTATGAACGTGATTGCTAAAGCATTGCCCATTTCAGAGCCCCCTCTGACCGAAGCCGATAAGCAGGAGATTCTCCACGCCAGGGGGATTCTGCGCGTTTTACTGGCGGATTTTCAGCGATGGCAGGGGGATGAACAGGCTTATCCACTCTACACCCTGAGTGTAGAAGAGAGAGCGAATAGTGCCTTACTGGATCAAATTTTGGGTGAGGGAGAGGTCTCTGCGAAGGTCAGGTTTGCCGGTGGTGATGAACAACATATTCAGGAGACCGTGTTCACCGGGATCTGGCGTCTGCATCACTATAATGAACAACATCAGCTGGTATCTGATCAGATCGCCATCTGTCCTGTACCCGTTTCACTCTGGCAGCAGCAGGCGACAGATGAACGGCCTGACTTGCCGACGCAGGATCAACAGGAATTAATGAACGGCGCATTTATTGCCCGCGAAATTCTGTTTCGACTCCAGCAAAACCCGCCAGAGCAACATGTGATTAATCTGACGTTATTGCCGCTCAGTGATCATGATCGTGAATATCTTGGCGAATTTCTTGGTGAAGGAGCGAGCGCCCTGTTTTCCCGGGGTTATGGTAAATGTCGTATTGTCAGCACGCGCTTGCCGGGCGTATGGAGAATTAATTATTTCAATGATAACAATGTATTGTTGCAGGATATGATTGAAATTACCCGCGTGCCGGAGATAGCGATGGCAGGCGCAGAGGATATTGCCGATTCCGCTCAGCGGCTCAGAGAGGTTTTGATATGGCTGGATCAGGAGTTACTCACCTGCACCGGAGAACCTGCTGATGAGGCTTGTATGGAGTGCAAAACATGCTGGTGGGTTTATGATCCGTCACAGGGAGATGATGTCTGGCAGATAGCACCGGGCACTCCCTTTCGCCTGTTACCTGACTATTGGCGCTGTCCGGGGTGTGATGGCGATAAACAAGGCTTTCTGTTGCTGCAAAAAGAGTTGCGCTAAATGGGAAGAGAGGGTGAATAACGAATTAGTGATTACCGCTTCCCCTTTGCAGGTGGAGTGGCAGGAACTTCCACTGAGCCCTTTACTCAAGGGAAAGACGCCGCAACAGGCGATGCAACTGATTACACACCTCTATACCCTCTGTGGCGAAGCACAAAAATTGGCAGCATCACTGCTCTTGCTGCCACAAAATCCCGTCGATCTGCACGCAGCACAGCAGGAACTGGTGCAGGAAACATTGCGCCGGGCGTTGTGCGACTGGTTACCTGCCTGGAGTGGTCGCCAGGCGACAATGGATAATTGGTCACAGCTGCGTTCCGGGCAGTATCACGAACTGGCACAACAGATCTTTTTTACTTGCCCGGCAGAGCGCTGGCTGGCACAGGGTGCTGAGGGTTGGAGTGACTGGTGCCTGCAACAAGGGAGTGAGGTGGCCCGCTGGATCACTCAACTCTGGCCGGTACAAACTCCACCGCTGTTTCTGGCCAGTGAACCGGATAAAACATTGCTGACGCTCACTCCCAAAGATGTCTCACCTCTGGCTCTGGAATATACATGCCTGCAAAAAATGGCACAGGGCAATAATTTCCCCGCCCTGCGTTTGCTGGCGCGTTGTATTACACTGGCACGGGCCATGACCTGTGCCAACAGTTTACGCTGGCATCGATTTGAGCATGAAGGCTGGCAGGTTGCCGTGGTGGAGAGTGCCAGAGGATGGCTGATACATCAGATGCGTTGGGAGGATAACGGCACTATTGCTGAGTATTGTATTACCCCGCCGACCCGACAACACACCCATCCGCAAGGGTTGATTAAACAGACGCTCAGTGCGTTAGCAGAATCCTGCTGGTATCCGCATCTGCTACTGCTTGATCCTTGTGTTGAGTTCACCGTGATAAAAAGAGGGATAACAGATGCATGAACTCGCTCTGGCGCAAAGCATCGTGCAAACATTAGAAGAGCAGGCGGCGCAGAAACAGTATCAACAGGTCAAGCAGGTTTGGCTGGAGATCGGCGTAC
>JBOFSC010000391.1:0-2116 GCA_051651345.1 Enterobacteriaceae bacterium | reverse complement strand
CTTTTCAGATCAAAGCGGAAGTTTTCATAGCGCGAGTCGATCACCTCCACAGCCGGGATCACAAACTCTGTTGCGGCAAGTACATCGCCAATATGGCAACCGGCGCCTTTCAGAGCCTTGCGGGTCACAAAGGCCAGTTCGGCCTCTACTTTAGGGTGGATCAACTCCGACAGTCTGATCTCGCCACCATCCGCAATGGCACCATAGTCCGTGATAAAGCCATGGATCGGGTCGGTAACACCCATCTGTTGCATCTTGGCATAGGAGGTCAGTCCCATTTTCAAACCGGCGATTTTCACGCCTCTGGCCTCTTTGCGGGCGCGGATCGCATCCTGTATGGCATAGGCATCCTGCCAATCCATTTGCGGATATTGATCGGTGATTTTGCTGACAGCTTTTCTTTCCAGCTCTGCGTTTTCCAGATGCTGTGCCAATTGTTCAATTGTTGCCTGGTCAAGATTCATGGAATGTCCTCATTTCAAACAGAGACTGGCTTATTCAAAGCGCACACTGGCGCTACCGACACCACCCAGGGCGATGGAGAGATTATCCCCCGCCTTCACTGGCACCATCGCCGCCAGCGAGCCGGACAGAATCACTTCACCGGCCTTGAGCCCCACCTCCATGGTGCCCAGCATATTCGCCAGCCAGGCCACCGCATTGCCGGGGTGATTCATCACGGCAGCCCCCGCACCAGTAGCCACAATTTCACCATTTTTATGCAGGCTCATACCCACCAGGGGCAGCTCGACGGCGTGTGGACTGATGGCGGCATCGCCGAGAACAAACACCCCCGAAGAGGCGTTGTCCGCCACCGTATCCTGGATACGGATCTTCCAGTCAGCGATCCGGGAATCGACAATTTCAAAACAGGGCAGCACAAATTCTGTCGCGGCAATCACATCCGCCAGGGTGATACCCGGTCCGGTTAAATCCCGTTTCAGGATAAAAGCCAGTTCACCTTCCGCCCGTGGAGCAATAAGGCTGTCGGCCCTGATGGTCGCGCCATCGCCATACACCATGCCGGAGGTGAGCATGCCAAAATCGGGTTGATGCACATTAAGCATCTCCATCACCACTTTGCTGGTCACACCGATTTTTTTACCGATAATGTGTTCGCCACTGCTTTTCAGGCGCAGTGCCACCATCTCCTGCTGGATCCGGTAGGCATCGTTAATCGTTAAATCTGCAACGCTGTCTGTAAGCGGTGCAATCGCTTTTTTATCCCGCCAGGCGGCGAACAGGGCTTCACCATACTGCTTCAGCATAATTACTCCTTGATGCACACATTGCGTACTTCGGTATAGAATTCAAAGGTGAAGGAACCGCCTTCGCGTCCAATACCCGACTGTTTGGCACCGCCAAATGAGGTGCGTAAATCACGCAAAAACCAGCAGTTGACCCATAAAAGCCCGACTTCCAGTTGCCGTCCCAGGCGCTGGGCCCGGCTACTGTCCTGGGTCCAGAGGGTGGCACACAGGCCGTAGGGAGTGTCATTGGCCAGAGCTACCGCTTCTTCCTCAGTATCGAAGGGACGCAGGTGGACACAGGGGCCAAAAATCTCCTCGCGGATCACTACAGATTCTTCTGGCAGGCCGGTCCAGATGGTGGGTTTGACCCAGGCACCTTGCGCCAGTTTGCCCGGCAGAGACCACTCTTCACCGCCTGTAACCACTGTGGCGCCTTCTTCGCGCGCTTTGTGGTAATAGGATAAAATTTTGTCCCTGTGCTCATGAGAGGAGACCGGGCCAAAAGTGGTTCCTTCGGCCATGGGATCGCCTGGCTGTAGCGCTTCGGCTCTGTTTTTCAGGGCAGCGACGAAACGGTCAAAAATAGGGCGCTCTACATAAACACGTTCGGTGCCCATGCAGATTTGGCCGCTGTTGAGGAACGCTGAGCGACTGATCCCCTCCACCGCTTTATCAAAGTCGCAGTCGGCAAAGACCAGACCGGGGTTTTTGCCACCCAGTTCAAATGAGACCGGGCGCACACCGCGCGCTGCGGCACGCATAATCGCTTCGCCGGTGCGGGTTTCACCGGTAAAGGTGATGCCATCCACTCCAGGGTGTTCACTGAGCCAGGCCCCGGCGGAGTCAGGGCCAAAACCATGTACCAG
>JBOFSC010000390.1:0-6067 GCA_051651345.1 Enterobacteriaceae bacterium | reverse complement strand
TTATTACTATTGTTTTACAGTAGCATTTTGTCATATCACTCAGGGAAGTCGTGTTAAATTAATCTGATTTGTATTGATGCGTAAAAAGCATGGTAACCTGCTGCGTGATGCCCTATCATCACGCAAAATCATCCTGAGTAGTTCATCATTCGATTTGTTGATATCACTATGACAAAGAGTGCTTTTCATTTTACGACATTACAGCCGGAACTGATTCTGGATGGGGTTGAGCAGTTAGGGCTGCGAGTGGACTCTGGCCTCACTGAGCTCAATAGTTATGAAAACCGAGTCTACCGCTTTGTGGATGAGGATCAAAAGCGTTGGGTCGTTAAATTCTACCGTCCACAGAGGTGGAGTAGAGAGCAGATCCTGGAAGAGCACGCCTTTTGTAATGAATTGGCACAACTGGAGATCCCTGTTGTGGCCCCTGCTTTGTTTCATCAGGAGAGCCTGCATAGTTATCAGGGATTTATGTTCACGCTGTTTCCCTGTGTCGGCGGGCGACAGTATGAGATGGATAATGAATCGCAACTGGAGTGGGTAGGCCGTTTTATGGGCCGAATTCATCAGGTGGGACGACAGTATTCCTTTACCTGTCGACCCACCCTGTCACTGCAGGATAATCTGCTGACGCCATCAGAGATTATTATTCAGAGCACATTCATTCCAGGCAGATTAAGACAAAGTATTGCAGATGCATTATCCTTATTGGCGCAATGGACGACATCGCGCTGGAACCTGGACTGGTCCAGTTGTCGCTTACATGGTGACTGCCATCCAGGCAATATTCTGTGGCATGATGGCCCCCTGTTTGTGGATTTTGATGATGCGCGTAATGGCCCGGCAGTTCAGGATATGTGGATGTTACTGCACGGTTCTCGTCGTGAGCAACGACTACAGGTCGAACTGTTTTTAGAGGAATATAGCGCCTACAGCGAGTTTAATTTGCAGGAACTCAGCCTGATTGAACCCCTGCGAAGTATGCGCATGGTGAGTTATTTAGCTTGGATTATTCAACGCTGGCAAGATAGTGCATTTCCCAGAAGTTTTCCCTGGATAGCGGAAGCGGACTTCTGGCAACAACAACTGAGCCGTTTTCAGGAACAGATAACTCAGTTGCAGGAGCCGCCGCTACAGTTACAACCGCAGTTTTAATCGACTGTTTCAATATTAAAGTAAGTGGAGTATTTGCAGATGATGAAAAAATATCTCTTGGCAATAGCGGGTATGATGCTGGCGGTTGTAACATTATCGGCCCAGGCAGCAAAGGAACAACTGACAGAAGGGAAACAATATACCACGCTCACTAAACCTGTTGCTGACCAACCCGAAGTGCTGGAATTCTTCTCTTTCTACTGCCCTCACTGTTATGAGTTTGAAGAAATCTATCATGTCTCCAATGTGATTAAGAAAAATCTGCCTGAAGGCGTTAAATTCACTAAATACCATGCCGGATTTATGGGGCCCTTAGGTGAAGATCTGACCAAAACTTGGGCCGTGGCTATGGCGCTGGGGGTTGAGGACAAAGTGTTAAAACCGCTGTTTGATGGAATCCAGAAAACACAAACCATCAAAACCACTGATGATATTCGCAGCGTCTTTGTTAAGGCGGCCGGTATCACTGATCAGGAATATGATGCAGCCATTAAGAGCTTTATGGTCAATGCGCTGGCGCTGAAGCAGAAAAAGGCGGCTATGGATTTAGAGCTGGCGGGTGTACCTGCTTTTTATGTTAAAGGGAAATATCTGGTCAGCAATGGCGGAATGGGCGTCACCGATCCCAACGAGTACAGTAAAGCATTTTCCCAGGTGGTTAATCAGCTATTACAGAAGAATTAATTGTGTAGCTGGCTGCAGCGCAGCCAGCTTAAAAGAGACCAGGGTCAAGGACGATACTGGTGCTCAAGTTCACTCAGTTGCTTATCTTTTTGTGTCCATAAGTCGGTTAGCCACAACTGGAACTGACGTTTAAAGGCCTTGTCACTAAAGTAGTCGCCGCGAATCTCATCGGTGATGGGAATCGTTTCGATACGAATCACAATACGCTTCAGCCTGCCTGACAGCAACGCCTTGAAAGGGAGATGCGGATTATCAGGATAATAAAGGGTCACATTGATAACCTGATCGAATTGCTTACCTAATGCATTGAGGGTGAAAGCAATGCCTGCTGCTTTTGGAGTGAGCAAGTGCTGCCAGGGAGAGTGGGTTTTGACTCTTTTTTCTGGTGTAAAACGGGTACCTTCCACAAAATTCACGATGGTTGTCGGATGCTGGCGGAATTTCTCACAGGAGCGACGGGTGGTTTCAATATCTTTACCCCGCAGGTGAGGATGCTTGATTAAGAACGCTCTGGAGTAACGCTTCATAAAGGGCATATCCAGTGCCCAGCAGGCTAAACCGACAAAGGGAACCCAGGCCAACTGCTGCTTGAGGAAAAATTTATTCATCGGGATATGATTGCGCAGCAATACGCACAGAACGATAATATCACACCAGCTTTTATGGTTACTGATCAGCAGATACCAACTCTGTTTGCTCAGCTTATCAAGCCCCTGTACCTCCCAGCTTAATTGCGGACTGCATTTTAAAACCAGAACCAGAGATTGACACCAACACCACATCATTAAATCGGCAAATGTTGATATCTTGCGCCATAGTGGCGGAAACGGCAGCAGCAGTTTTACTACTCCGGCCAGGGTAATGGGGATGGACCAGAAGATCGTCACAAAAGTGATGAGAAAAGCGGTAACAGGCAGTGTCAGTAGCGTAATAATGTTGGTAATCATACCCGTATTCAAATCAAATCCTGATGAGTCTAAAACAATGCTGCCTGAATTCTACCAGAAAGCTCAACGAGTAAGGAGATTATCAGCCACCAGGGGGCAGGAAAGGCCTGGGGATGTCTGTCGGTTTACAAGAGATATCCACAGGCTAATTAATTGATTCCATATACAAACCGTCGTAAAAAACCTCTGCAATGCATTGACTTTAAAAGTTTTTATATAGCTACTGATTTTTGCACACAAAGTTATTCACATATTTGACACGAAAAGTGGGTAACTGCTTGTATCGATACTGTTCCTGAAATTTGGGTAAAAGGTCGTCTATCGGTCTCTGGTATGGCATATTAGTTGCTAAATGAGTTGTGCAAGTTAACTGTGAAAGAATGCTATGACAAAGATTGCCGATAATCCTTTTGTGCTGGTTGATGGTTCCTCCTATTTATACCGTGCTTACCATGCTTTTCCGCCCCTGACCAATTCTCAGGGCGAGCCTACCGGCGCGATGTATGGCGTTGTGAATATGCTGCGCAGTTTGATACAACAGTTCACCCCTTCCCATCTGGCTGTCGTGTTCGATGCTAAGGGGAAAACGTTTCGTGATCATCTGTTTGAAAGCTATAAAGCCCATCGCCCGCCGATGCCCGATGATTTACGTAGCCAAATAGAGCCGTTACATCAGATGATCCGGGCCATGGGTGTGCCGGTGCTGGTTGTCGCGGGTGTGGAGGCGGATGATGTGATCGGCACCCTGGCGGTCAGGGCGCAGCAGGCAGGACAGCCGGTGCTGATCAGTACCGGCGATAAAGATATGGCACAGCTGGTGACTTCAGACATTATTCTGATCAATACCATGAACAACAGTGTGCTCGGCCCGGAAGAGGTGGTGGAAAAATATGGCGTGCCCCCCTCCCTGATGATCGATTATCTGGCTCTGATGGGTGACAGCTCAGACAATATCCCGGGTGTGCCGGGTGTGGGTGAAAAAACAGCCCGGGCCCTGATTCAGGGGCTGGGCGGGATGGATGAGATCTATGCCAAGCTGCCCGATGTCGCCACTCTGGAATTTCGCGGTGCGAAAACCATGGCGGCCAAGCTGGAACAGAACAAGGAGATGGCTTATCTCTCTTATCAGTTAGCGACGATCAAAACCGATCTGCAATTAGATGAGCAGTATGAGGATCTGCGCCAGCAACCGGCTGATAGCGCACAGTTACAGACCCTGTTTGCGCACTACGAATTTAAGCGCTGGTTGGCGGAGGTAGAGTCCGGTAAGTGGGGCGAGGAGAAAAAGGCAGCGACATCAGCGGCAGCAACGCCATCTGAAACTTCCGCCCAGCCCCAGGCAACGCTGACCACCCTGCCGCGTGATCACTATGAAACGATTTTGGATGACGCTGCACTGGATAAGTGGATCAGTGCACTACGCAGTGCGGGTCTGTTCGCCTTCGATACTGAAACCGATGGCCTGGATACGCTGACAGCCCATCTTGTTGGCCTCTCCTTTGCCATCGCGCCGGGACAGGCGGCCTATATTCCCCTGGCGCATGATTATCTGGGCGCTCCCGTACAGCTGCCACAACAACAGGTTCTGGATAAACTGAAACCGCTGTTGGAAGATGAGAAAATATTGAAAATCGGCCAGAATATCAAGTTTGATCAGGGGATTATGGAAAGTCATGGGATTGCTCTACAGGGCATCGCCTTTGACACCATGCTGGAATCTTATGTCCTGAACAGCGTCGCCGGACGCCATGATATGGATAGCCTGGCCGCCCGTTATCTCAACCATCAGACCATTCCATTTACAGAAATTGCCGGTAAGGGCAAGACGCAACTGACGTTTAACCAGATAGCACTGGAAGAAGCGGCGATATATGCGGCGGAAGATGCCGATATTACCTTGCGCCTGCATCAGACATTGTGGCCGCAATTGGAGGCGGAGCCCTCTCTTAAATCCGTCTTTCAACAGATTGAAATGCCTTTACTTTCCATCCTGTCACGTATGGAGCGTCAGGGGGTATTGATCGATGTGCCCGTATTACAGCAGCACTCTGCCGAGCTGGAGAGCCGCCTGCTCGAGCTGGAAAAAGAGGCCCATCTTCTTGCTGGAGAGGCATTTAATCTGGCTTCCCCCAAGCAGTTACAGGTGATTTTGTATGAAAAGCATAACCTGCCGGTCTTAAAGAAAACCCCTGGGGGTGTTCCCTCTACCAATGAGGAAGTGCTGGCTGAGCTGGCGCTGGAGCATGAACTGCCCAAAATTCTGCTGGAGTACCGGGGGCTGGCAAAACTAAAAACCACCTATACCGATAAGCTGCCGCAGATGATCAATCCGGTGACTGGCCGGGTACACACCTCTTATCACCAGGCGGTGACTGCAACGGGACGCCTCTCTTCCAGCGATCCTAACTTGCAAAATATTCCGGTGCGCACCGAGCAGGGTCGACGTATCCGCCAGGCGTTTATTGCTCCGGCGGGATACAAAATAGTCTCTGCGGACTACTCACAAATAGAACTGCGCATTATGGCGCATCTCTCCCGAGATTCGGGCCTGTTAAAGGCTTTTGCTGAGGGTCAGGATATTCACCGGGCCACTGCGGCTGAAATTATGGGAATATCCCTGGAGGCGGTGACTTCAGAGCAGCGACGTCATGCCAAGAGCATTAACTTCGGTTTGATCTATGGGATGAGTGCATTTGGTCTGGCGCGTCAACTGGGTATTACCCGGGGAGAGGCTCAGAATTATATGGATCGCTATTTTGAGCGTTATCCCGGAGTGCTGCACTATATGGAGCGCACTCGTCAGCAGGCCGCTGAGCAGGGGTATGTGGTGACGCTTGAGGGACGTCGTCTCTATCTGCCGGATATGCAGTCCCGTAATGGGATGCGTCGTAAAGCGGCGGAGCGGGCTGCGATCAATGCGCCCATGCAGGGTACGGCTGCCGATATTATCAAGCATGCCATGATCGATGTGGATCACTGGTTACAACAAGAGAAGCCAGACGTTCGTATGATTATGCAGGTGCATGATGAACTGGTGTTTGAGGTGCATGAGAGCATGATGCAACAAGCCTGCGATCACATCCGCTCTTTGATGGAAGGCACCTGCCAGTTAGATGTTCCACTGGTGGTGGGTATTGGTATGGGTTCTAACTGGGATCAGGCGCACTAAGGGAAGTTCCCTCTCCCGCATGCGGGAGAGGGAAAACTGACTAATGCCCTTCACCGGCACCAATCGGAATATTGTTGACCGGATTTTCAAAATCCAATGGCCCTTCAGTTTG
>JBOFSC010000389.1:0-1602 GCA_051651345.1 Enterobacteriaceae bacterium | reverse complement strand
CTCGTGCCCTGCATGAAATCCGTTACTCGGTGCAGCAGCAGAAACGGCAGCGGGCCGAGTTGGGGTTTGATGATTTGCTCAGTCGGCTGGACAGCGCCCTTGCCAGCGAAGGGGGAGAGGCACTGGCACAACTGATCCGCCAGCGTTATCCCCTGGCGATGATCGACGAATTTCAGGATACCGATCCGCAGCAGTACCGTATTTTTCGCACCCTCTACTTTGCCAGAGAGGAGTGTGGATTGTTGTTGATCGGCGATCCGAAACAGGCCATTTACGCATTTCGTGGCGCAGATATCTTTACTTATTTGCAGGCACGCCAGCAGATCACGGCTCACTATACCTTGAAGACTAACTGGCGCTCCTCACCGGCGATGGTACAAGCGGTTAACTGCTTATTTTCCCGACCGGATCAACCTTTTGTGGTGTCACAGATCCCCTTTAAGCCCGTGGAGGCGGCGGACCATAATCAGACATTGATTTTTGAATATCAGGGACAACCGGTACGCCCGTTGCGCTTCTGGTTACAACCAGGCCAGGGAGTGGGGATAACCGAGTATCAACTGGTAATGGGCCAGCAGTGTGCGGCGCAGATTCGTGACTGGCTGCAGGCCGGACAACAGGGGGAAGCCTGGTTACACAGGGCAGGGGAGCGAAAACCGTTACAGGCGGCGGATATTACCGTACTGGTGCGCAACCGCAATGAGGCTGCCATTATTGCGGATGCATTGGCTGCGCTGGCGATTCCTTCCGTCTATCTCTCCAATCGCGATAGTGTGTTTGCCATGCCGGAGGCGCAGGATCTTCTGTGGCTGATGCAGGCGGTATTGTCGCCGGAACAGGAGCGCTTATTACGCACGGCGCTGGCCAGCCGTCTGTTTGGTCTGGATGCGAACACACTGTATCAGCTCAATCAGGATCAAAAAGCCTGGGAAGCCAGGGTGGCGGAATTTGCTGCTTATCGCAAGCACTGGCAGAGCCGGGGCATTTTACCCATGTTGCGTGAGGTACTGGCGCGACGCCAGCTGGCTGAAAATATTCTGGCGATGCCGGGGGGAGAGCGGCGTATTACCGATCTGCTCCATCTGGGAGAGTTGCTCCAGGAAGCCTCTCTGACTCTGGAGAGTGAACATGCCTTAGTGCGCTGGCTGGCACAGCAGATTACTGCCCCTGATGGGGCGGGAGAAAATCAGCAGCTCAGGCTGGAAAGTGATCGCCATCTGGTGCAAATCGTTACGGTACATAAATCCAAAGGGCTGGATTATCCCATTGTCTGTTTACCTTTTATCTGTGGCTTTCGGCGTCAGCGCCAGGCGCTGTATCACGATCCGGGTAACTTCCAGGCCATCCTGGACCTCACCTATGGTGAGGAAGGGGTTCAACTTGCGGAGAAGGAGCGCCTGGCTGAAGATCTGCGCTTGCTCTATGTGGCCCTGACACGCTCTGTTTATCACTGTAGTCTTGGCGTGGCCCCCCTTATCGGTGGCACTCGCAAAAAACAGGGAATGACCGATCTGCATCATGGTGCTCTGGGTTATCTGTTACAGCAAGGGCAGTCTGGCGATGCGACACTGCTGGCACAGCATCTGGCTGAACTGGCCGCCC